>NZ_JAXDRQ010000007.1:0-60044 GCF_034090965.1 Absicoccus sp.
TTTGTAGATTTTGAACCAAATCCAGATGAAGAAGAAATGGTCTTTGATGAAAAAGTATTTGGTGGTGCTGTTCCGAAACAATATTTCCCGGCTGTTGAGACTGGTTTGCGTGAATGTTGTGAAGCAGGACCATTGGCCGGCTATAAGATGGTCAATTTGAAAACAACATTGATGGATGGTAAATATCATGATGTGGATTCCAGCGAAATGGCATTTAAATTAGCGGCTCACTTGGCTTTCAAAGATGCGATGACCAAAGCCCATCCGATCTTATTGGAACCAATCATGAATGTGACCATTGAGGTGCCAGATAGTTATACAGGAACCATTATTGGGGATTTGAATAAACGTCGCGGTGCCATCATGGGCATGGAACCTGTGGATGATAACCAGATCATTACTGCACAAGTTCCATTGGCGGAAATGTTACGCTATGCTTTAGATCTTCGCAGTATGTCGCAAGGTTTGGGTAGTTACACCATGGAAATGGATCGTTATGATCCAGTCCCTGACAATATTAGTCAGAAGATCATTGCTCAACATCAAAAATAGATCCAAGTTTTCTTGGGTCTTTTTCTTTGAGGGTGTATAATCAAAAAGGCAAGTCAAAACTGATCGAAAGACAGTCATTGACATTATTGCCTATTGATTTATTTACATCGTATCCATTTGGAACGAGAGTAGGAGGAAAAATTGAATATGAATCAATCAAACAGTTCGGTACGTCGTATGGCGGCACTAGCCTTATTGATCGCCATCATTCTTGTCATGTCGTACACACCATTGGGGTATCTACAGATTGGACCCATCCAAATGAGTCTATTAACCATTCCAGTAGCTATTGGTGCTGTTGTGATGGGGCCTGGTGATGGAGCTATCTTGGGTGGTGTTTTTGGTTTAACATCTTTATTTAGTGCTATATCCGGACGAAGTGCGATGGGTACGGCCATGTTTAGTATCAATCCATTGGCATGTTTTGTGGTTTGTGTTGTAGCCCGTGTTTTGATGGGATGGGGTACTGGTTTGATTTTTAAGGCGCTGCATAAGGCTATGCCAAAGAAAGAAAAATTGAATTGTGCTTTAGCTGGTTTATTGGCAGCGGTATTTAATACCATCTTCTTTATGGGATCATTAGTATTGTTCTTTTATCAAACAGAATACATCCAAAATCTAGTTACTTCTTTACATGTTTCCAATCCATTTGCGTTTGTTGCGGTAGTGGTTGGCTTACAAGGCATTTTAGAGGCAGTGTTATGTTGTATTATAACTTGTGCGGTCAGTGTACCTTTGCGCAAGCTCTGGAGCAAATAAACAAAAGTTCAAGTTCGCTTGGACTTTTTTTATGATTCGGACTAGTTGCGATAGTAGGGGAATAGTGTTAAAATTTTATAGAATGAAAGCGTTCATCACGCATTAATAGGAGGAATCGTAAATCATGTTAAAAGGTATTGCGGCAAGTGCTGGTGTATCTGTTGCCAAGGTTTATAAACTAGAAACACCAAAAGCAGTCATCACAAAACAAGAAAATTGTGATGTGGACGAACAATTAAAGAAATTTGATGCAGCACTTGAAAAAACAGTAAAAGATATCGAAGGTGTAAAAGCACGTGCAGCTAAGCGTTTAGCAGCAGATGAATTAGCTGTATTTGATGCACATTTGATGATGGTCAATGACCCAGAATTAGCTGGTCAGATCCAACAAATGATCAAAAATGATAAGGTCAATGCAGAATATGCGACCGAACAAGTAGCTGATCAAATGGTCACTATGTTTGAAAGTATGGATAATGATTATTTCCGTGAAAGAGCAGCTGATGTCAAGGATGTTACTTTCCGTTTAAAATGTAATTTATTGGGATTGGTTATTCCTGATCTAACTGCAATCGATGAAGATTCGATCATTGTAGCGCATGATTTGACACCAAGTGATACAGCACAATTGAATGAATATGTAAAAGGTTTTGCGACTGAAATTGGTGGCAAGACATCGCATTCCGCCATCATGGCGAACTCTTTGGAAATTCCTGCTGTTGTTGGTTGTCCTGGTGTCATGGATGCATGTAAGACGGGAGATATCTTAGCATTGGATGCTTTAGATGGAGAAGTGATCGTAAATCCCGATGAAGCAACCATTCAAGCCTATAAAGAGAAAGCGGCTGCTTATGCAAAAGAAAAAGAAGAATTACAAGTATTGGTCAATCAGGAAACCGTTACTCCAGATGGTCACAAGGTAGATATTGCTGGTAACATTGGTGGTTTTGATGATGTAGCTGGTGTATTGAAAAATGGTGGTGAAGGTGTTGGCCTTTTCCGTACGGAATTCCTATATATGGGCAGTGATCATTTCCCAACGGAAGATGAACAATTTGAAGCATATAAACAAGTTCTAGAAGGAATGCAAGGTAAACGTGTCGTTGTTCGTACTTTGGATATTGGTGGAGATAAGAAATTATCTTATTATCAATTCCCAGAAGAAATGAACCCATTCTTAGGTTATCGTGCGATTCGTCTATGTTTGAAAGAACAAGATGTATTCCGTACACAACTTCGTGCATTATGTCGTGCATCGGTTTATGGCCGTTTAGCGATCATGTTCCCAATGATCGCAACGATTAATGAATTCCGTCAAGCCAAAGCTATCTATGAGGAAGAAAAAGCCAAATTAATTGCTGAAGGTGTAAAAGTTGCTGACGATATCGAAGTTGGTATGATGGTAGAAATTCCAGCTGCTGCTGCATTGGCTGATCAATTCTCTAAATATGCTGATTTCTTCTCAATTGGTACCAATGATTTGATCCAATATTCAATGGCTGCTGACCGTATGTCTGAACATGTTTCTTATTTATATCAACCATTGAATCCAAGTATCTTACGTTTGGTTAAGATGACCATTGAAGGTGCGCATAAAAATGGAAGCTGGTGTGGTATGTGTGGTGCCATGGCTGGTGATGAATTAGCGGCTCCTGTTCTATTGGGACTTGGATTGGATGAATTCTCCATGAGTGCTACACAAATTCTTCGTGCTCGTAAGACCATCAACAACATGTCTTATGCGGATGCACAAGCATTAGCTGCAGAATGTGTTGAAAAAGAAACGATGGAAGAAGTACAAGAAGTTATTAAAAAACGTTTAGGCAAGTAGTCTAGGAATCATAGCCACAAAAGATCTCTTTTGTGGCTTTTTTTAGTTAGGGGCAAACTATGAAATTTAATGAATATACATATTCTCATATGGAGAAACAAGACATTCAACAACAAGTAGAATCGTTTAAACAACGTTTAGAAACGGCTGATTCTTATGCACAATTTAAAGCAGCTTTTGATGAATTGGATGCATATGATCAGAAGTTGGAATCGAATGTGACGCTTTGTCAAATTCGTCATTCAATCAATACGAAAGATCCTTTTTATCAACAAGAAAATGATTATTGGGATCAAGTATTACCAGAAATTCAATCGAATTTTCATCAAACCGATGCTGTGATCTTACAAAGTCCATATTGTGAGCAATTAAAAAAGGATGTTCCAATCACTTATTTTTTAGCGAAGGAAATGGATCAAGAAACGTTTTCCGATGCGATCATTCCTGAACTTCAAAAAGAAAATGAATTGTCTTCTCAATATCAGGCACTGATTGCGTCCAGTCAGATTGATCTGGATGGAAAGGTATACACCCTTTCTCAATTGGAGCCTTTGATGACTGCCAAAGATAGAAACATTCGCAAAGGGGCCACCAAAGCCTATTGGGGATGGTTTGATCAACATCAAGATGATCTAAATAAGATATATGATCGACTGGTCAAGACCAGAGATACAATGGCTAAAAAACTAGGATATAAGAATTATATTGAACTTGGTTATAAACGAATGTATCGTTTTGATTACGATCAAAAGGATGTTGCGAACTATCGCAAACAAATTGTTGATGTGGTCGTACCGATTGCCCAACAATTATATGAACGACAAACCAAAAGACTTGGCTTGGACCAACTCTATACATGGGACGAAAAAGTGGAATTTAAAGAGGGCAATCCCACACCCATTGATGATATTGATGGGTTATGTCAATCGGCTTTACAGATGTATCAGGAATTGAGTCCTTCTACGGGTACTTTTTTTCAATATATGTTGGATCATGATTTAATGGATCTAGAAGCAAAACCCAATAAAGCACCTGGCGGCTATTGTACATATATTCCTTCTTACAAAAGTCCATTTATCTTTGCGAATGGAAATCATACCAATCAAGATGTGGAAACATTGACCCATGAAGCGGGTCATGCCTATCAAGTGTATTGTTCTCAAGATATAAGACCGAGCGAATGTATTTGGCCGACATATGAGTCGTGTGAAATTCATTCTATGTCGATGGAATTTTTTACCCATCCATGGATGGATCGATTTTTTGGAAATAAAGCCGATGCATATCGGTTTGCCCATGTATCGGGTGCTATTAAATTTTTACCTTATGGAGCTTTGGTAGATCATTTCCAGCATGAGGTGTATGCCCATCCTCAATGGGGTCCTTTGCGACGAATGGATCGTTGGCGACAATTAGAAAAACAGTATTTACCACATAAAAATTATGAAGAAATTCCTTTTTTAGAAAATGGCGGTTGGTGGATGCGTCAATTACATATTTTCATGGATCCTTTCTATTATATTGATTATACCTTAGCACAAGTTTGTGCGTTGGAGTTCTGGTGTCGTAAGGATGACCATGTATTGAAAGATTATCAGCATCTATGTTCTTTAGGGGGGACTTTGCCATTTCGTCAATTGGTAAAAGCAGCTGGGCTGATCGTACCATTGGATCCAGGCTGCTTAGCAAAAACGATGAAACCTGTGTATCATTGGTTAACAAAGGCCAAATATTAAGCTTGAAAAACGTGTTCTATTTCGTTATTATTAACTAGAAAAGCAAAGAATAGAAGGAGTAATCTTTGGTGGCAGGATAGAGAGTCTCTGGTTGGTGAAAAGAGGTCTGTGAAAAAGATGAAGGTAGTCTAGGAGCTAGGTCTTTGAAAAGAGTAGGAGATCTCGCAGACACAGCGTTATGTGAATGAGGCATCATTTGATGCAAAGTTAGGTGGTACCACGTCAAAGCACGTCCTTTCGGATGTGCTTTTTTTTGGAAAGGATGAGAATATGAGTAAAGAAATGGCACCAAAATACGACCATTTGGCCGTAGAAGAAAACCGCTATCAATCGTGGTTAGACAAGGGATACTTTACAGCTGGTGATACGAGCAAGCATCCGTACTGTATGGTCATTCCTCCTCCAAATGTAACTGGAAAACTACATTTAGGACATGCATGGGATACAACCATTCAAGATATTTTAGCTCGTTATAAACGGATGCGAGGCTATGATGTCTTATGGTTGCCAGGAATGGATCATGCGGGAATAGCCACACAAGCAAAAGTCGATGCCCGATTAAAAGAAGAAGGCATTTCTCGTTATGATATTGGTCGTGAAAAATTTTTGGAACGTGCATGGGAATGGAAAGAAGAATATGCATCGACCATTCGGAGTCAATGGGCAAAGCTTGGTTTGTCCTTGGATTATACAAGAGAACGATTTACTTTGGATGAAGGCCTTTCTAAAGCGGTTCGTAAAACATTTGTGGATCTGTATAATGATGGCTTGATCTATCAAGGAGAACGAATCATTAACTGGGATCCAGAAGCAAAGACGGCTTTATCCAATATTGAGGTGGAGCATAAAGAAATTCCGGGTCACATGTATTATTTTAAATACAAGGTGGTGGAAACCGGAAAAGAATTAGTGATAGCGACTACTCGTCCTGAAACAATGTTTGCCGATCAGGCCATCTTTGTCCATCCAGATGATGATCGTTACAAAGATATTGTGGGCTTGCACGCCATCAATCCAGCCAATGGTGATGAATTGCCAATCATGGCAGATGATTATATTGATATGAGTTTTGGTACAGCCGTCATGAAATGTACCCCAGCTCATGATCCGAACGACTTTGCCTTGGCAAAAAAATATCATTTACCGATGCCAATTTGTATGAATCCAGATGGTACCATGAATGATCTGTGTGGTAAATATGCCGGTATGGATCGTTTTGCATGTCGTGAAGCATTGGTCAAAGATTTTGAGGCTGCTGGTGTCGTGGATCATATTGAAGAACATGCGCATCAAGTTGGCCATTCACAACGAACGGGTGTCATTGTTGAACCGTATTTGAGCAAACAATGGTTTGTGAAGATGAAACCATTGGCAGAGGAAGTATTAAAATGTCAACAAGACGAGGATCAAAAAATTCATTTTGTTCCGGCTCGTTTTGAAAAAACATTTACCCAATGGTTGGAAAATATCGAAGATTGGTGTATTTCTCGTCAGTTATGGTGGGGACATCGTATACCAGCTTGGACCAATAAAGATACGGGTGAGATCTATGTAGGCATGGAAGATCCAAAAGATACGGAAACATGGATCCAAGATGAGGATGTTTTGGATACTTGGTTCTCATCGGGTTTATGGCCATTTTCAACATTGGGTTGGCCAGAAGATACACCGGATTTGGAACGTTATTTTCCAAATGACACATTGGTTACCGGTTATGACATTATCTTCTTCTGGGTTGCTCGTATGGCTTTCCAAACGCGTTTTGCGATGCATGATCGTCCCTTTAAAGATGTTCTGATCCATGGCTTGGTTCGTGATAGTCAAGGTCGGAAAATGTCTAAATCACTAGGCAATGGAATCGATCCTATGGATGTCATTCAAGAAAAAGGAGCCGATGCTTTACGGTTTTTCTTGACCACCAATTCAACACCAGGTCAAGATGTGCGTTATGATGAAACAAAAGTGGATGCAGCTTGGAATTTCATCAATAAGATCTGGAATGCAGCTCGTTATGTACAAATGCAAGTTGGTGATGAAAAACCAGTCTTAGATCCTGAACATTTATCCAGTAGCGATAAATGGATCTTATCTCGTTTCAATGAAGTATTGAGACATATAACAGACAATATGGAAAAATATGAATTGGCCATTGTTGGAAACGAATTGTATAACTTTGTTTGGAATGATTTTTGTTCTTGGTATATCGAATTAAGCAAGGCTACCTTGTTTAGTGAAGATCCAAAGGTGGTTGCTTCCACAAAAGCCGTGCTATATACGGTTATGATCAATATTTTGAAATTGTTGTCTCCATTCATGCCATTTGTGACCGAAGAAATCTATTTAGATTTGCCACATGATAAAGAAAGTCTAAATGTGGAATCTTGGCCAGAAACCATTGCGTTTGCTTATACAGATGCTGAAAAAGAAGAAATGAATTTGGTCATGTCCACCATTGAAACGGTTCGTGAAGTCAAGACAAATTATGATATGAAACCAAGTAGAGATCTAACCATTTCTTTACGTGATGAAAAGGGTGGCTGGCATGAGCTCTCAAAAGATGCGAATGCGGTATTGAATAAGATGTGTCATGGCCATAATGTGGATGATCTACATACGGATGATATTTTATCACGTACGCTTGGACAATTTGTCTTTACTTGTGCCATGGGTGATTTGATCGATGTAGAAAAAGAAAAGGCAAAATTAACAAAAGAAATTGATCGTTTAAATAAAGAAATCAAGCGAGCTAATGGTATGTTGCACAATCCTGGTTTTGTTTCGAAAGCACCGGAAGCAAAAGTGAATCAAGAAAGAGAAAAACTCGCAAAATATCAACAGGAATTAGCTTTAACCGAAAAGCAATTAAATGAACTTTTGTCAAAATAGTCGCTGAAATTCGGGGGGGGGGGTCTATAAATTTTATTGTTTAATAAGATTTGTTGACAAAATATACAAATCAAGTAGAATGAATTGTATAGGATGAAAGGAAAGAAGAAATGCCCCGACAAAAAGCAAGAGATGCCATCAATTACTTTTTGGATCTTCAAATGGATTCCTTTGCTACAAACAGTAGTTGGTATGAAGGTTTCAAGATGCGTGATTTACACATTTTGGCATTCATTGACCGAACCCATGAGGACCATATGGTTACTGTGTCTGAATTAGCGTATCACTTAAATGTAACCCCTGCAGCAGCTAGTCAATTTGTGACAGCTTATGAGAATAAAGGCTGGGTTGAACGGATTCGTTCGGATAAAGATCGTCGAACTGTTCATGTAAAGGTTACTGAAAAAATCAACCATATATTTAAAGAACGTCTGCAAAAGATTGATGAGAGGGCAGATGAAGTATTGGCTGATTTCAGCGATGAAGAAATACTCGCTTTTTCACGAATATTAAAAGCAATCGATGGAAAACTGGGAATCAGTATCAGTCCCCGTGACAAAAAGAATTAGATTCTACAAAAAGCGCACATTGTGCGTTTTTTGTTTGTTGATTTTCTCCTTCATTATAGATATATTTATATCTATATAAATAGAGAAGAAAGGAAAACAATATGTCACATCAAGAAGCTTTAGAGGCAATCAATAATTTTTTAGAATGGCAGAAAGATGCTTTTGCCGTCACTAAAAATTCTTATAAAATGAAAGATATTCAAATCATTTCTTTTATTTATACGGCAAAAGATAATCAGGTCACGATTTCGGGTCTGGCGAAACATTTTGACATTAGTATTGCCGCCGCTAGCCAATTTATGAACGAGTACGAAGAAAAGGGTTGGATCCAGCGAATCCGATATGAAAAGGATCATCGCGTTGTATATGTGCGATTAACAAACAAAGTACTCAAAGAAATTCAGGCATGTAAAAAATGGTGTCAAACCGAAATCGAAGATGTATTTGATTCTTTTGATGAAAGCGAAATTTCGGCTTTTTCTCATATTTTAAATGCATTGAATAAAAGAATCGAATATGACATGAATAATAAGTAAAAAACACGCAATTTGCGTGTTTTTTATTGTTCTTGGGCTGCCATTTTTTGGCGATATAAATTTCGACGATCCATGGCTGTTAGACCTTTTTTGCGAAGACGGATCGCATCAGGTGTGACTTCTACCAATTCATCATCATTGATCCATTCCAATGCTTCTTCTAAGGAAAAGATGCGTGGTGGTGTCAATAACATCGCTTCATCTCGTCCACTGGATCGAATCGCTGTCAATTTTTTATTTTTTAATGGATTGACGTCCATATCAATATTTTTGGCACTTTCACCAATGATCATACCTTCATAAACAGGTGTTTGTGGTGAAATAAATAAAGTACCTCGTTCTTGCAGATTCCAGAGGGCATAGGTCATAGCCGTTCCGGTTCCATTGGAAATCATAGCACCTTGCATTCGTTGTGGAATTTCACCTTTGTAAGGCTCATAACCAGAAATTCGACGAACCAGTGTACCTTCACCATGGGTTTCATTGATAAATTCAGTACGGAATCCTAATAGACCTCGTGTTGGTACTTGATAAGTAATACGTACATAGCCATTTTCTTCATTTAGATCTTGCATCACACCTTTACGAAGATTCAATTTATTGATGATAGCACCTTGATATTCTTCTGGTGCAATGCAGATGACTTCTTCGACGGGTTCTACCTTATGACCGTTTTCATCTTCATGTAAGATAACCTCTGGTTTGGAAACGGCCAATTCATATCCTTCACGACGCATATTTTCAATTAAGATGGAAATGTGAAGTTCACCACGACCGGATACTTTGAAACAATCCGCACTATCGGTTTCTTCTACTTTTAATCCAACATTGACTTCCAATTCTTTTTCCAAGCGTTCTTTTAAATTCCGACTTGTCACATATTTACCACTTTGACCAGCAAATGGCGAAGTATTGACATGGAAGTTCATCGAAAGGGTAGGTTCTTCAATAGGAATATGGGACATTGGTTCTACATGTTCTGGGTCGCAAATGGTATCACCAATATTGATATCCGGCATACCGGCAATGACGACAATATCACCACTGTGTGCTTCTTTGACATCGACACGTGAAAGTCCTTTGTAGACAAATAATTTTGAAATGGTTTCACGCTCATTTAAACCTTGCTCATTGCAACGAATATAGGTATCGCCTTGATGCAGGACGCCATTGTAGATTCGACCAATACCTAAACGACCAATATAATCATCATAGGCTAAAGCGGATACTTGCATTTGAGCTGGTTGATCATCTTTGTCTGGATAGGGATCACAATGTTTTAAGATCGTATCAAACAAAGGATCAATATTGTCGCTTGGTGTATTCAAATCGTATTGGACTCGGCCTTCACGGGCAACGCCATATAAAATAGGGAAGTCCAATTGTTCATCGGTTGCGTTTAAGTCAAGGAATAGATCGTATACTTCATCAACAACTTCTTCGGCGCGTTGATCTTTTTTATCGATCTTATTGATCAGTAGGATGGGTTTCAAACCAATTTCCAATGCTTTGGATAACACAAATCGTGTTTGTGGCATAGGTCCTTCACTGGAATCGACCAATAAGATGACTGTATCTACGGTACGAATAATTCGTTCGACTTCACTGGAAAAGTCAGCATGGCCTGGTGTATCAACAATGTTGATTTTTACGCCATTGTGGATGATCGAACAGTTCTTAGAATAAATAGTGATACCGCGTTCACGTTCCAAATCATTGGAATCCATGACACAGTCAACGACTTCTTCATTGTCACGGAATACATCGCTTTGTCGCAAGAAAGCATCAACTAACGTACTTTTTCCTGCGTCGACATGGGCGATGACGGCAATGTTCAAGATTTTTTCTCTATTGGACATAGTGTCACTCTCTTTCTGTCTAAAAAACAGTACAAGTATAATTCAAAGTATAAAAATTTGCAATATGTTATAATATGTGCATGTTAGTAAAATATTTTAAAAAGTATTCGAGATATTTAGATCGAGAAATGGAATACAAGATCTATGGACATACAGGGAAAGTATGTCTAGTGATTCCAACCCAAAACAATCGTTTTTTTGAATGGGAAGATCGGCATATGTATGAGACGGTTGCTGAGCAAATTGAAGCAGGAAAGATTCGGTTTATCGCTTGTGATGCCATTGATCTGGAGACGTGGTCCAATGATCATGGTGATCCCAAAGAGCGTTATGATCGTCATGAAGCTTGGATCCAATATATCATTCATGAGTTAAAACCCGAAGCGGATCTGTATTTTGGATCTTCCATGCCTTGGTGGGTAACTGGAGCTAGTATGGGAGCTACCCATGCAACCAATCTCTTCTTTCGTTTTCCAGATTTGTTTGATGGTATTTTAGCCTTGTCAGGCGTCTATGAAATGGATCAATATTATGCTGGTTATCATGATGAGATCACGTATCAAAACAATCCCATGGCTTATTTATATAATATAGGTAAGGATCATCCATATATTCGGAAATACAACTTACATCCCATGATTTTTTGTGTAGGACAAGGCGATTGGGAAAGAGAAACTTCAAAAGATCTACGACAATTAGAACAAATCTTTAAAGAAAAAGGCATTCATGCTTGGTGTGATTAT
This sequence comes from Absicoccus sp., assembly GCF_034090965.1. Lineage (NCBI taxonomy): Bacteria > Bacillati > Bacillota > Erysipelotrichia > Erysipelotrichales > Erysipelotrichaceae > Absicoccus > Absicoccus sp. Next base: position 11,472 of record NZ_JAXDRQ010000007.1, read on the forward strand.
TGGGGGTATGATGTAGCGCATGATTGGCCTTGGTGGCAAAAACAATTTCCATATTATATAGATCATATGTTAAAAGGCGATGTAGTCTAAGCTACATCGCCTTTTTAAACAAGCATGACATCTCGTACGCCAGGCACTTCATCTAAGATCAATGATTTGATGCCACTGGAAAAATCGTTGACGGCCATAAAGCATCCTTGGCAAGCACCACGGAATGTGACATACACAACATTGTTTTCGTCAATACCCAAAAAGGCAATGTCACCACCATCTTGTTGGATATAGGGACGAATTTTATCAATACATGCTTCGACTTCTTTTTTTGTCGGGATATGTTCTTCGTTTGTTTGTTCTGCTGACATGGTATGCATCTCCTTATCTTACTATCTATAGAAATAAAGGGCTAATAAATAATGGAACCAATAGACCAATGATAAATCCACCAATGACTTCCGTAAATTTATGACCTAATACAGCTTTGAGCTGCTCTTTATAAATGGGTTCGTCATAATCGATATTTATCTGTGCTTCATCTTTGAGATCCTTGATCAATTGCTGCGTTAATTCAATATTTTTTCCGGAATAGTAACGTACATGGCAAGCATCATACATGACGATGAATGCGAAAATAGCGGTAACGGCAAATAACGCAGAATTAAATCCTTCTTGAATGCCGATGGCCATGGAAAGACCGGTTACGGTTGAAGAGTGGGAACTGGGAAATCCACCACTTGCTACGACCCAGTGGAGGTCCCATTCACCAGATTTCAAATAATAAAAGATGGTCTTGAGAACTTGTGCAATTAAATTGCAAACAAGTGCTGTCACTAATGGAAAAAGTGAAGCAGGAATGGTCATAAATCCTTCCTCCCTTGATTTCTTGTGTTCATTATATCACACAGATGATAAAAGAATAGTGATATGCTTAATGAATAATTGATAAAAGCGTAAAAATTGTCCTTTAAAAAATAATACAAAACTCGTATAATAATTTTGGTATGAATAAACCAAATATTTAAGGAGGAAATTATATGGCAAAAAAATTCCAGTCCATGGACGGTAACACGGCTGCGGCCCATAATGCCTATGCTCTTACCGAAATGAGTTGTATTTATCCAATTACACCATCTTCGCCAATGGCAGAATCGATGGATGATTGGGCAAGCCAAGGACGAAAAAATGTATTCGGTGAAGTTGTAAAAATCGCTGAATTACAATCAGAAGCCGGTGCATCTGGTGCTGTGCATGGTGCTGCACAGGGAGGAACTTTAGCAACAACATTTACTGCCAGTCAAGGTTTGTTGTTGATGATCCCAAATATCTATAAATGGGTTGGTGAAAATTTACCAGTCGTTTTACATGTAGCTGCGCGTTCACTAGCAAGCCGTTCATTAAATATCTTCGGTGACCATGAAGACATTTATGCTGTACGTCAGACCGGTATCCCTATGTTATCGTCGCATTCCGTACAGGAAGTTATGGATCTAGCTGGTGTTGCTCACTTAGCTGCCATCAAATGTCAAGTTCCATTTATTCATTTCTTTGATGGATTCCGTACTTCTCATGAAGTACACAAAGTTGAAGTATTTGACACTGAAAAATACAAAGACTTAATTGATTACGAAGCATTGGAAGAATTCCGTAAACGTTCTATGAACCCACATACAAATCCAGTAACTCGTGGTGCGAACGAAAACGATGATATCTTCTTCCAAACTGTTGAAGCTCGTAACGAACATTATGCAAATGTCGCCGATGTTGTCGCTGATTACATGAAGAAGGTCAGTGAAATCACTGGACGTGACTATAAACCATTTAACTATGTTGGTGCGCCAGATGCTGAACGTGTCTTCGTGGTTATGGGTTCAGCAAGTGAAGCTGGATTAGAAGTTGTGAACGACTTAGTTGCTAAGGGTGAAAAAGTCGGTATGATCAAGGTTCATTTGTATCGTCCATTCTCTGCAAAATACTTAAAAGCAGTTTTACCTGCAACCGTTAAACGTATTGCTGTATTGGATCGTACAAAAGAAGCTGGAGCTAGTGGTGAACCTCTATACTTAGATGTATTAGGTGCCTTGGCTGAATCTGGAATTGAAATTATCGGTGGACGTTATGGATTAGGTTCTCATGATACACAACCTTGCCATATCAAAGCCGTATTGGATTACTTAAAAGCAGACGATATCAAGACAGGATTTACGATTGGTATCGAGGATGATCTAACGCATACATCCTTACCAGTTGACACAAGTTATGTCATCGAATCCGATGCAACTTCTTGTTTGTTCTGGGGTCTTGGTTCCGATGGTACAGTAGGTGCTAATAAGAACACGATCAAGATCATTGGTGATAATACCGATCAATATGCACAAGGTTATTTCGCATATGACTCGAAAAAAGCCGGTGGTGTTACTCGTTCTCACTTGCGTTTTGGAAAATCACCAATCCACTCTACTTATTATGTAAATAATGCGGACTTTATCTCAGTATCTTTGGATGCTTATATGTTCCGTTATGATGTAGCTCGTGGATTAAAAGATGGCGGTACTTTCTTATTGAATACAACTTTCGATAAAGAAGAAATCGTAAAACATATGCCAAATCGTTTGAAGAAACGTTTAGCACAGGCACATGCAAAATTCTATATCATTAATGCAACCAAGATTGCCTTAGAAATCGGTATGGGTCGTCGTACCAATACGATTTTACAGAGTGCTTTCTTTGCTTTGAATACACAAATCATGCCTTTGGAAACTTCGGTTGATTTGATGAAGAAATTCGCTAAGAAGTCTTATGGTAAGAAAGGTGATCAAATCGTTCAATTGAACTATGCAGCAATCGATGCTGGTAAAGATGGTATTGTTGAAGTTCCAGTTGATCCAGCATGGGCTGAATTACCAAGTGGTGAATTACGTACAATGACTGGTGATCCTTATTGGGATGAATATGCAGGTCGTATCAATGCTTTGGAAGGATACGATATGCCAGTAAGCACATTTGCTAAATATGCATTGGATGGTTCTATGCAACCAAATGCAGCATTCAAAGGTCATCGTGCTACGGCTGCCATGGTTCCAGATTGGAATCCAGACAACTGTATTCAATGTGGAATTTGTTCCTTCGTATGTCCACATGCAACCATTCGTACATTTGCTTTGACTGATGAAGAAGTGGCTAATGCACCACAAGAATTCAAGACGGTTCCAGCTATTGGTGTAAAAGATCAAAAATTATCATTCCGCGTACAAACTTCACCTTCTAACTGTGTTGGTTGTGGATTATGTGTCACTGAATGTCCAGGTAAGAAGGGTGAAAAAGCCTTGAAGATGGTTCCTATCCATGACAAATTGGATGAAGATCCATTGGCAGATTACCTATTCAAAGAAACTGAATACAAGAAAGATCTATTCCCTAAGAACACGATCAAAGGTTCTCAATTCTTGATGCCTTATTTCGAAGTTCCAGGATCTTGTCCAGGATGTGGTGAAACACCTTACTATCGTTTAGCATCTCAATTATTTGGTAAAGACATGATGATTGCCAATGCAACTGGATGTTCTTCCATCTATTGTGGTGCTACACCAGATACACCATTTGTAACGGATAAAGATGGAAATGGACCTGCTTGGGCTAACTCTTTGTTCGAAGATAATGCCGAATATGGATATGGTATGGCATTGGCACAAAACTACCGTATGTCTACGATCTATAAGACAATGGAAGAAAACATGGATAGTGTTGCTCCAGAATTGAAGGCTGCTTTTGAAAAATATCTTGAAGCAAAGGGTGACAAAGATGCAGAACGTGCATTAGCACCACAAATCAAAGAATTAGCTGCTAAAGAAGCCAATGAAGATGTAAAAGCATTAGCCGATGCGGATTTGGTTGAAAAATCAGTATGGATCATCGGTGGTGATGGTTGGGCTTACGATATTGGATATGGTGGATTAGACCATGTCATGGCCAACAACGTGAATGTGAACGTATTAGTCTTAGATACTGAGGTTTATTCAAATACGGGTGGACAATCTTCTAAATCTTCGCAACGTGCTTCCATTGCTAAGTTTGCTGCTGGTGGTAAGACGGTTGCTAAGAAAGATTTAGGACAAATTGTCATGACTTATGGTACAGCTTATGTTGCTTCTGTATGTATGGGTGCCAATAAGATGCAAACATTGAAAGCATTCCAAGAAGCAGAAAGCTATGATGGACCATCATTGATCATTGCGTATGCACCTTGTGCTGAGCATCATATCAAGGGTGGATTAGGAATCCATCAACAAGTACAACGTGATGCCGTAGATTGTGGATATGTCGTATTGTATCGTTACGATCCACGTGCTGAACAACACTTGACAATTGATTCAAAAGAACCAGATTACTCGAAGATGAAAGACTTCATGATGAGAGAAACTCGATTCAATCAATTGGTTAAGTTAAAAGGTGCTGAAAAAGCCGATGAATTATTCGAAGAAGCGAAAGCAGATGCTGCACGTCGTTATCATCGTTTAGTTTCTATGGCAAAAGAAGACGAATAATCTACTGAAAAGGAACTGTATTTGCAGTTCCTTTTTTTTTGAGAATTCGTTATGATTAGAGCAGAAAAGAGGTATGTATGAAATTTTGTTTTGATTGTGATGACACACTCTATGATCTACAAGATCCTTTTCGCAAATGCATCGCACAATTTTTTCCAGATTATGAAGGTGATTTAGAAGAATTTTATCGTATTTATCGAGAATATGGAGATGAAGTATTTGATTTGTTACAAAATGATACGATCACTGTAGATGATAGTGGCATCTATCGTATTTATGCATCCAGTCAAGCTTTGGGATTAGAGATGAGTCTAGAACAAGCGGCTGATTTTCAAGATCTGTATCGAGAAAACCAACATCATATTCAAATGGCACCCTCCTACCATGAATATTTTAAAAATACATCCAGTGAGATTGCAATCTTGACAAATGGATTCGATGATCATCAACGAATGAAATTAAAAGCTTTGGATGTTTTTGCTTATTTTGCGCCCGATCATGTATATACATCGGGACAATTGGGCTATGCGAAACCCGATCCACAAGCGTTTCAAGCCATTGCCAAGTATACCCATACAAACATTTCCGATTGGTATTATATTGGTGATAATTATATCAATGACATGAAAGGAGCAAAAGGGGCTGGCATGCATACCATTCATTTGAATCGACATCATCAAATGGAAGGAGATGCCGCCGATTATGTAGTGTATACCGAAGAGCAGTTGATCGCATTATTAAAAAAACTGGAAAATAGAGGATACGTCGTATCAAATGAAGACCTATAAAAAAAGATGGTCGCTTAGGCGGCCATCAATTTTTCTAATTGTTGTTTGATTGCTTGAATAAATTGTTCCGAATTCACTTGTTTGGTTTCTACACCTTGTGCTAAGGCACAAAGATCTTTTGTCATGATACCTGCATTCAATGTATCTAAACAAGCTTGTTCAAGCGTATGAGCGAAGGTTTGTAAATCTTCCAAACCGTCTTTTTCACCACGTTTTGCGAGAGCTCCTGTCCAGGCAAAAATTGTAGCAATCGGATTGGTCGAGGTTTTTTCACCTTTCAAATATTTGTAGTAATGACGCGTAACGGTTCCGTGGGCTGCTTCGTATTCATAATTGCCATCTGGAGAAACCAATACACTGGTCATCATGGCTAACGAACCAAATGCGGTCGATACCATATCGCTCATTACATCACCATCATAGTTCTTACAAGCCCAGATCATGCCACCTTCGCTACGAATCACTCGGGCGACGATATCATCGATCAATGAATAAAAATAAGTGATGCCAGCTGCTTCAAATTTGTCTTTGTATTCCTGATCATAGATTTCTTGAAAAATATCTTTGAACGTATGATCATATTTTTTCGAAATCGTATCTTTTGCACCAAACCATAGGTCTTGTTTTGCATCTAAAGCATAATTGAAACAACTACGAGCAAATGATTGAATCGAATCATCTTTATTATAAAGACCTTGAAGTACTCCTTTTCCTTCAAAATCAAAGATTTTTTCTTCGGTTGTCCGGCCATCTTCATCGGTAAATTTTAATGTAGCTGTTCCTGGTTTGGATACACGAATTTCTTGATCTCGATATACATCACCATAGGCATGACGAGCAATGGTGATTGGCTTTTTCCAATTGCGTACAACCGGTTGGATGGGATCGATCATGATAGGAGCACGGAACACCGTTCCATCCAGAATGGCACGGATCGTACCATTGGGAGATTTCCACATTTGATGTAAGTTGTATTCTTCTACTCGTTGTGCATTGGGTGTGATCGTTGCACATTTTACGGAAACTCCATATTTTTTATTGGCATTGGCTGCATCGATCGTTACTTGATCATTGGTTTCATCTCGATGTTTTAATCCGAGATCATAATATTCTGTTTTTAAATCCACATAGGGAAGGATCAGTTCATCCTTGATCATCTTCCATAAAATACGTGTCATTTCATCGCCATCCATTTCAACCAACGGCGTTTTCATTTGAATTTTTTCCATAGGCATCCTCCAACTATGCATCCATTATACCTTTTCTTGTATCCGTATGCCAAAACTATTTTTATTTGTGGTAATATATAGACATTGTGGAGGTAAAGAAATGATTCTTGCAACAATTCATGAAAAATCATCTTTAAAAGCTTTAAAAGAAGCCGGTTGTGATGGCGTCATCATTGGTGTCAAGCCTCTTGCTTTACATTGTCCATGTACGATTGAAAGGAACGAACTATCGCAATGGAAGGAAAATTGTGATCAATTCAACTTGGATCTATATGTCAATGGAACAAAGCTGATGATGGATGAAGATCTACCTCTTGTTTCAGATACTCTACAACAATGTCAATCCTTAGGTATCCAAGGATTTTATTTTGCAGATGAAGGCGTCTTACAAGTAGCGAAAGAGATTGGTTATCAAAATGCATTGATTTATCAACCGGAAACGTTAATAACCAATCATTTGGATGCGCAATTTTATTTAAATCAAGGCATACAAGCCGTAAGTTTAGCTCACGAATTGTCACTGGATGAAATGAAAAAAATTGCGCAAGCTCCACATTTGGAAGTATTGATCAATGGCTATTTTTCGATTCTTTATTCGCGTCGACCTCTGGTTTCCAATTATATGCATCAAGAAAATATGGATGTGCCATCGACCTTACGATATGATCTCATCGAAGCAACCCGATCGGATCGCATGCCTATTCTCCAAGATGAAACGGGTACGCATATTTTCAGTGAACAACCGATTCAATCCAGTCATGAGATGCAGACATTAAAAGAATATGGAATCTCTCGGTTTCGAATCGATTCCATTTTTCAATCCGATGCTTGGACCATTGATATTTTAAATGCATATAAAGAACACCTTGTGATGCCTGGTTCTGATCATTGGTATCATCAACAAACGATTCGAAAAAAGGAGGAGCAGAAATGAATAAAATTGAATTGTTAGCTCCTGCTGGTAATCTGGAAAAAGCTAAGATCGCCATTTTATATGGGGCGGATGCAGTATACATTGGTGGAAAACAATTTTCCCTGCGTTCACGCGCTTCGAACTTTTCTTTGGACGAGATGAAGGAGTTGGTCGATTTTGCGAATGACCACCATGCCCATGTGCATGTAACGGTCAATATGTTACCACATGAAGATGATCTGGAAGGCATCCAAACCTATTTGCAGCAATTGGATGCCATTGGTGTCCATGCGATCATTGTGGCCAGTCCATATATTATGACATTGGCAAAATCATTGGGGTGTCATTTTGAAGTGCATGTTTCTACCCAACATTCAAGCACCAATTCAAAAGCTATCCAATTTTGGAAAGAACAAGGCATGGATCGTGTTGTTTTGGCGCGAGAATGCGGTATGGAACAAATCCAAACGATGGCTCAAAAACAAATTCTGCCGATTGAGATATTTATTCATGGAGGCATGTGTATTTCCTATTCGGGTCGTTGTGTTTTAAGCAACCATATGACTTTGCGAGATGCCAATCGTGGGGGGTGTGCACAAAGCTGTCGATGGAAATATCATCTCATGGAAGGAAACAAAGAACTCTCGGATCCGGAACAATTATTTTGCATGTCGTCCAAAGACCTACAAGCTGTTGATGAAATTGAATCCTTTATTCGATGGGGCGTTGCTTCTTTAAAAATCGAGGGACGAATGAAGTCTGCCTATTATCTTGCTTGTGTGGTTTCCAGTTATCGTCGTTTGATCGATCATATTTATGAAAAAGGAACAGTCAGCCAAGAAGAATTAGATGCCATTAAATTGGAGATTGCCAAAGCAGAAAATCGCCAAACAGGGCCTGGCTTTTATAAAGGGTTACCGGACGAAACGGTTCAGTTATACCAAGATCATGATGAGACGGTGACCCAGGAATATGTTGCGTTTGTTATGGGTCAAAAGGATGATAAAATACAGTTACAAGTCAAAAATAAATTTGTGTTCGAAGACGCTCTAGAAATATTTGGTCCCCAAATTCCAAGTACGCCGATCCATCTTCAATGGATCGAAGATGAAAATGGAGATCCCATGAATGTGTGCAATAAACCGATGCAAATCGTTTATGCGAAATGGGATGGGCCTTGGCAAAAAAATGCAATGATTCGAAAGAGGAGAAAATAAAATGAAATTAAGTCAAAGTTTTTTTTATACATTGCGTGAAAACGCAAAAGATGAAGATAGTGTATCGAGTAATTTGCTTGTGCGAGCTGGTATGATCAAAAAGACCAGTGCCGGTATTTATATGATCATGCCAATGGGTAAAAAAGTGTTAGCGAAAGTGGAAAATATCATTCGTGAAGAAATGGATGCCAAAGGGGCACAAGAATTATTGATGCCTGCCTTGAGTCCGGAGGAAGTCTATGAAAAATCCGGTCGAAGAGAAGCGTTTGGCTCCAATATGTTTGCGCTTCATGATCGTAATGATCGTCCTTATGTTTTAGGACCAACCCATGAAGAATTATTTACGATGGCAGCCAGCATGGATGGCAAGAGCTATAAAGATTTTCCATATAATTTATATCAGATCCAAACGAAATATCGTGATGAAACACGTCCTCGTTTTGGTTTGATTCGTGTGCGTGAGTTTATCATGAAAGATGCGTATTCTTTTGACACCGACGAAGCCGGATTGGCAAGATCTTATGATGCGATGTATGATGCCTATTGTCGTATCATGGATCGTTTGGGACTGAAATATAAAGTTGTGCGGGCAGATACCGGTGCGATGGGTGGTTTATTAAGTGAAGAATACCAAGCCTTATCACCCATTGGAGAAGATATCATTGTTGGCTGTGAAGGTTGCGACTTTTCAAGCAACATGGAAATTACCGAAGTTGTTGATAATAAACCGGAGTCAACTGAACCAAAAGTGCCTTATTCAATCAAGGAAACCCCCAATGCGAAAACCATCGAAGAGGTTGCAGCTTTCTTTGGAAAACAACCGAGTGATTTTGTGAAGACTTTGCTCTATAATGCCGACGGTAAGATCGTGGCATTCTGTGTGCCGGGGGATCGTGAATTAAATGAAGCCAAAGCCATGAAGCTTTTAGGTGTTAATGAAATGGAATTGGCAGCTTTTGAAGATGTCGAACGAGTAACCCATGCCAAGGTAGGATTTGCAGGTCCAATTGGTATTGATTGTCCAGTTTATATGGATCGTCAAATCTTAAAAATGCATAATTTTATTGTGGGTGCAAATAAAACGGACCATCACTATGAAAATGTAAATGTTGAAGATTTTCAACCCGAAGCCATTGCCGATCTATGTCAAGTCAAAGATGGGGATGTATGTCCTGTTTGTGGCCAACCATTGACATTTGAACATGGTATTGAAGTAGGCAATTTATTTAAACTTGGAACCAAATATTCAAAGAGTTTAAATGTGCTTTATACGGATCAAGACAACCAGCAGAAACCGATTTGGATGGGTTGCTATGGTATTGGTTTGGAGCGTTGTATGGCCGCTGTTGCCGAACAATACAATGATGAAAAAGGCTTGATGTGGCCCGATGAAGTAGCCCCTTTCCGATTAGCCATCGTTGTGATTTCCAATAAAGATGAACGCCAAATGGAAGTGGCAGATCAATTATATGCTTTCTGTAAGAAGCGTCATTATGATGTTTTATTGGATGATCGAAAAGAACGTCCTGGTGTCAAATTCAAAGATATGGAATTGATTGGTATCCCACATCGTATCACGGTTGGTCGTGGTGTAAAAGATGGTATGCTTGAATGGACCGAAAGAGCAACCGGAGAAAAGACGGAAGTATCTTTGGATGATATTGAAGATCGAATCATTGAAATTTATGAAAAATAGATAAAAAATGCTTGGCATTATACAGGATCCATGTTATTATAAACAAGGTCGAAATGAGCTTGCAATTATACAATGGATCTTGTATAATAAATAAGCACCTGGTTCCGTAGCCAAGAGGCTAAGGCAATAGACTGCAACTCTGTGATCATCGGTTCGACTCCGATCGGAACCTCCATTTATGGGGTCGTGGCGGAATTGGTAGACGCAACGGACTTAAAATCCGTTGGGAGTTAATTCCCGTGTGGGTTCAAGTCCCACCGTCCCCACCATCGATAATAAACCCTTTATTTAAAGGGTTTTTTATTTTAGTGGCCTACATTTGGCCTACTTTTGATTGCATTTTTCACTCACGATTTAAATAATTAATGTGTAACAAATGGAGTGGGGACTGATACGTTTCTGCCATTCACAAATGATTTACGATCATCTTTTTATTCGGATACAAATACCTATAAAGAGTGTGTTAGAGATTGGCTCGCAGCACACACCAACCTACAGTATGCAAGGTGGTAAAGCCAATATAATGGGGAATACCATGTCCTATCATCATGATAGGGCTTTTTTTGCATGGAGGAAAACAAGAACGTTCGCAACGCGATTAGAAACTTATCGAGATAAAAGAATTTGGTGATATTTAGAAGATGAACATACAAAAAAGGAATTTCTGCATCATTTTTTTACATATGGAATCAAATACATACATACGATAGAGAAGTCTTTACGAATGTAGACTTAGGTAATCATGATCCGAATAAAATTCATTTCATTGACGGAAGAATTTTATATGTATATTCTTGTCAAAAAAATACCGGATGTTTAAAGAATGTCGTATATATTGATTTCAAGAAATATTTAAACAATCGGTTTTGTTATATCGTGAGTAAAAAGCAACGCGTCAACGATTGTGTGTCTTTCCAAATGGTATTCAATATATTGGATAATCCTTTTGATATTGTGAGAATGATTAAAAAAAATCGCTATGATTGATTCATAGCGATCATCGAAATTGTCGCATACAGATCTTGTTTCGGACTTGACCTACATAATACAAGGAGCCAAAGAAACAAACAATGGATGAAATCGAACGGGTTTGATCCACAATTTGATCCAATGATGAAACAATGGCAGGATGTCCCTTCGATTGGATGATATGAGCTAATGTTTGTGCATCCAGGGCTCTTGGATTGGGTGGTGTGATCGTATAGAAACAAGACGATATAGGACCTAGAATATCGATCATTACTTCATAGTCTTTATCTTCTAGAACACCCATTACAAAGGTTATTTTTTCCGCTTTGAAATAAGTCTCTAACGATTTTTTTAACTGGTATACACCTTGCACATTATGAGACCCATCGACAATACGAATGGGATCTTTTTGGATGATTTCAAAGCGACAAGGCCAAATCGTCATTTTAATACCACGATGTATATCAGCCGATGCAATTGGATATCCCTTTGTTTGTAGGATCTGAGCGGTTGTGATGGCCATCATTGCATTTTGCACCTGATATGTACCCAATAACTGTGTATGGTAGTCATGAAACGATTGACCCGATAGATCTTTTGTATCGGCTTGTATAGAAGGCACAATATGCATTTTCGCATCCCTTTGTTGGCATTGGGAAGCAACGACTTCAAGGACCTCTTGGGTTTGCGGATAGACGATCACATCACAATGCGGTTTGATGATACCCACTTTATGCGATGTGATTTCTGATAATGTATGGCCCAACAATTCCGTATGATCCAAACCAATGGCTGTGATCAAGGCACAAACAGTATGGGAAACGACATTGGTGGCATCGACATCTCCGCCCAAACCAACTTCCAAAATGACTAGGTCACATTGCTTATGTTGAAAATACAAAAACGCAATTGCACAAGTAACTTCGTACATGGAGGGATGCAGATCGTGTTCCTTCGCAATATTTCGTACTTGCGTGGCCAATTCAGCTAAAGAAAGAGGGTCAATCCATTGATTGTCTACTTGTATTTGTTCCTTCCAATCAAAAAGATGAGGACTCGTAAAAAAACCAATGTGCATAGAGGTTTGTGTTAAAATCGAATTGAGATAAGCAGCGCATGATCCTTTTCCATTGGTACCGGCAATATGGATATAGGAACAAGCATCTTGAGGATTTTCCAAATATGCAAGAAGAGCACGTATAGTGTTCAAATCCATACGTGCTTTTCCATGAATGACATTTTTAGGTTGAAAAACAGGGAAATGCATCAACCAATGCATTGTTTCTTCGTAATTCATTGTATCGATACACTTTGCTTAAAGAAGCTGGTGATGGATACCGGTTTTAATATAACCATCATCAATGCAGTATTGATAGGAATCATGATCAATTCTTTGGCTAGACGCATCATTAAGAAAGCCCAAAATGTATTCCCATACAATATGGATAACCATAGGGTATTGAATCCTAGCCCCACAATCAGCGTGTATAGAATTTCAGCCAACAATACGCGTTTGAGTGAGATTTCTTTTTTATATAGGACCAAGGAAAAAATCAAACCAGAGACGAGTCCACTGATCGTAAAACCAGGAAAATAAGGGCCTGTCGGCTTTACAATGTAGCCGCCAATATCGGCAAGAGCACCAACGATAGCGCCCAATATGGGCCCAAATAAAGCCGATTCCATCGCAATGGGAATTTGTGAAAAGCGAATTTCGATCACATTGGTAATGGGAATTTTAAAAAATCCCAATATGATTGCGATGGCAATCATCATGGATGTTGTCGTTAGAACGCGAACATTTTTTAATTTTGACATTAGAAAAACCTCCTTTGTGCAGTATAGGTCCTTTTACTACATAAGGAGGTTGGATACCAGAATATGTAGCAGCGGGATGCAGATCCGATATCGCAAGTTACTACTTTTCGTCCATCTGTCAACTCCCTGTTCAGATGGCACTTTACGCATGGGATCTTACTCTGCTTAATGTCTAGACGTATAGTATCACACTATATAAATAGGGTCAAACCAATTCCCGTGATCACACCGGTCAAGAAAAGAATAAGGATGACTCGAATCAGATTTCTTTTTCTTTCGCCATAACGAATCAAGACCAATAGAGCCAATCCAGAATTGGTCACAAGACCACTAAATAAAGAGCCTAAACTCAATGTTCCGGCAGCATACAATTGCGCCAATACAACGGTGGCTGCACAATTGGGAATAAACCCAATACAAGCGGATAAAATCGGTTGAAAAAGGGAATGATCCAAGAGTACGTTTTGAATCGTTTGTGGTCCAAGCCATTCGATCAACAAACTAATGATAAAGCTTGTCACAAATAAGAATCCAAAAATACGTAAGGATCGTAATAAAGCACTGAATGGCAATGGATAATCGGGATAGCAACAGTTACATCCATTCACAGCCGCACTGGATTGGTCATCATCGTACTCAGCATAGGCATCACTGTCTTCTTCTTCCATTTCTTCAAAACGAATGATGTGTTGTTGGTTTCGCAAGAGGAAATCAACCAGATAGCCAACGACAATACCTGTGACAAACTTGCCAACCAACACAAAACCAAGGGTTGAATAGAGGTCTGGATTGCTTAAAAGGATGGGTATCGCTTCATCACTGGTGGCAATCATGACAGCAACCAAAGTTCCTAAGGTGATATTTCTTTGCACAAAGAGCATGGCAGCTAAAACACTAAAACCACATTGCGGGATCAATCCCACAAGAGCACCAATCAATGGACCAAAGCGTTGTAGACCGAAGAAGATCTTTTCATCCGAAGCCGATGTTTGCTTCCGTTCAAAGAGCTCGATGATACAGTAGGTAATAAATAAAAGCGGTAACATGGCCCATGTATCATGGACACATTCTATGAAGATATCAATCAAAAATTTCATAACTTTCATCATACGGAATTCCACAAAAAAAGCAAGTCATATGCTTGCTTATGGTTCCAATCTCTTTTCATTGAGCTTATTATCGGTAAATTCCTGTAACGTTCGATAAATGAGTGCAAAAACAGGAACACCCAGGAACATACCAATGACGCCATAAAGCCCGCCACCGACAGTTACCGAGAATAAGATCCAGAATCCAGAAAGACCTAATTGATCGCCCAATACCAGAGGCTTTAAGATATTGCCATCAAATTGCTGAAGAATAAAAATGAAGATCAAGAAGATCAAAGAATAAATGGGATTGATCAACACCAATAAGATGGCACTGGGAATAGCGCCCAAGAATGGTCCAAAAACCGGAATCAAATTGGTAATGCCAACCGTAAATGAAATCATTTGTGCATATGGCAAGTGAAAAAGGGTGGTACCTATGTAACAAATGATACCAATGATCGTGGAGTCAATGATATTACCAATGATGAAACTATCAAAGACATCTCTTGTCGTATGGGTAAAATGAACCAAATGATTCGCAATGCCTTCTGGAAAAAGGGCATAGGTCAAACGTTTGAATGTTTTACAAAGTGATTCTTTATCCAAAATGATGTAGAAAGCGGAAACGATGGCTAAGATCGTATTGATGATAAACCGGACAGCAGCAACAGAATAACTGGCAATCTTGTTTAAGTTTTCCGATACCAATTTCGATAAACGACCGGTCATATACGCTTCGGCATTGGATAGATCAATATGCATATTTTGTTCAATTTGTTTGATATAAAATTTGATATTGGACTGAAACATTTTTTGATTCGTCAATAATTGTTGAATGGAATGAATCAAATTCGGAAGGATCATGGAAATAACTAAGATCAATAAAAAGATAAAGATCAAAAATACTACCAAAGCAGACCAAAGTCTTTTTTTCTCAAAATTCTTAAATAATGATTTTTCTAACCAACGCACAGGAATGCGCAAGACAATGGCTAATCCCAATCCAAAAATAAAGGGGGATGCAGCTGCCGTAAAAGTTTGGATTCCCTTGACGATCGTGCCACAATTATAAATGATAATGCCAATGACAAACGCAATGATCAGGGATAAAGAATATACGATTATTTTTTTCTTCATTTCATTATCGAAACGAACGTGCATGTTATCACCTCACACGGAGTTATTTTATCATCTAGAAGAATAGTTTCAAAACATATATAATAATTTTATGGACAAATTATACGAAGGAACGATTTCATGCAAGGCCATCTTAGAAAATCCCAACCGCATTTGTAGTTGTTTATACGTCGATAAGAAAAAACGCACAAAGGATTTTCATTATATCATTCATTTGGCCCGACAAAAAAATTGTAAAGTAGAAATGATGGATCGCCATCAATTAGATCAAATGGCCACTTCAAAAACGCATGGGGGCATGCTGCTTAAAGCCAAGACCAGACAATTTGAAAAACCCCCTAAAATGGATGGATGGAGCGTCTATATTGATGGTTTAGAAGATCCATATAATTTAGGTAGTGTCTGCCGCACCTTATATGCAGCTGGATGTGATGGTTTGATCTTGCCTTTACGAGATTGGCAACATGCCGAAACGATCATTCTTCGATCGAGTGCCGGTGCGTTTGAAAAATTGCCCATTTATATGGTTGAAAATGATAAGGCTTTTATTCAATATATAAGGACAAACGGAATTCCTCTATATTGTGCCTATCGAAACCAAGCACAAAGTTTATATGAGGTGATATTTCCAAAAACATGTTGTATAGCGATTGGCGGTGCCTATCGAGGAATTAGTCGAACCCTATTAGATCATGCCACTCAAAATGTATATATTGAATATGGAAGAGAGTTTCGCAATGCGCTTGATACATCGAGTGCTTGTGCAGTATTTGGGTTTGAAATCATGCGACAAAGGAGGAAATAAAGATGCGAATCAATCGAGATCAATTAGTAAAAATAGCTGTGAATGGACAAGTGGATCATCCCCGTATGGGACATTTTTATGTTGGCTATGATGGGAAAGGCCGATTACCTGTAGGAACTGGTGGAATTGTATATTCCCATGCCATTGGCGACGCTTGTATGGGTATTGCGGGAGACCATGTCGAACCCGGTGTTACGATTGCCAATCCCAGTGATCGTGAAAACCATGCCCTTGAAACCTTAGCCTGTATTGGCAATGAAGTCATTTGTCTATCTGGTCCAGCACAGGGATCCAAAGGCATCGTGACCGGAACCCATGGTGGGGTAGATCATACCATGTGTTACTTTCCGCCAGAAGCGATTGAAAAAATGACAGGTCATGAACAATTCTTAGTGAAAGCGTATGGACAAGGATTAAAACTTTTGGACCATAAAGATGTGTATATGATGAATATCGATCCGGATCTTTTCGAGCAAATTCCCATCCAAGAAACCAAAACGACCATTCAATTTCCGGTTGTGTGCGTATTACCACCCTATTTAATGGGTGCCGGTTTAGGGAGTGATACGATGATGGAAGGCGATTACGATATCATGACCCAAGATAAAAAAGCGAATGACATCTATGGAATCAATCAACTTCGCTTTGGGGATTTCGTGGCCATTAAAGATCACGACAGTACGTATGGACCGCATTATAAACAGGGAGCTATAACCATTGGCGTTGTCGTACATAGTGATTCTTTTACCAGTGGGCATGGACCTGGATTAACCATTGTTGCCACAAGTGCAACACCAGCTATTGAACCAGTTATAGAAGCCCAGGCAAATTTGGTCCAATATAAAGATGCTTTATTGAAACGATAAAAGATGTGCTGTCTTTCGCGGCAGCTTTTTTTTGCATTCTAAAAGCTTGTATCTATAAACTCATGCGCATTTTGAAACTTCATGATGGATCGAATAGTTTTATCATTTGTCATGATATTTGACAGTTCTACTCACAAATCAGATAATAAAATCATGAATTATGTGCAAGTCTATATCGAACATAATAGTTTATCTCTAAATCAAACCTTCACGTATCAAACCGATCAGGAAGTATCCATAGGAAGTCGTGTCAAAGTGCCCTTTGGCCATCAAACTTTGATTGGCTTTGTCGATGCGATTTGTGATCAATGTGATCTAGAAAATGTGAAATCAGTACTTGAAGTATTGGATCCCGAACCTTTGTTGGATCCAGAATTGCTTCAGCTTGCCTCGTGGATGGCCGATCATTATGTGACTTCAAAAATAAGCTGTTTAAAAACGATGTTGCCACCAGCCTTGAAACCATCCTCGACCCATCGACCGATCGTTTATGAACAATGGGCTATGGCAGGGAAGGGATCGGGTTCTTTAACACCCAAACAAGCTGCTTTTTTAGCTTCCCTATCTTTTCCATGTAAACTATCCCAATTGCGTAAACGATCACGCACCATGACGCAACGATTGATCGACCAGGGATACATTATGGTTGAACAAAGACCAAAAGGCATGTCAAAAATTGTGTCTACCCATCCAGATCATGCTTTTACTTTGACACCGGAACAGAAACAAGCCGTCGCCACGATCTCGACATCATCCGATACGATTTTCTTATTACATGGTGTGACCGGTTCGGGAAAGACCGAAGTCTTTTTGCAACTTGCCCAGCAAGTTTTGGCAACAGGCAAACAAGTTCTTTTCTTAGTACCAGAAATTGGTCTTACACCCATGATGATCGATCGCGTATCGGCCCGTTTTGGAAATCGAATTGCGATCTATCATTCCCAATTGAATGCGCAGGAAAAATATGATCAATACCGTCTGGTAAAAGAGAATAAAGTGGACATTGTCATTGGAACTCGTTCAGCCGTCTTCATGCCTTTTTCAAATTTAGGCCTGATCCTGATGGATGAAGAACACGATGCTTCCTATAAACAAGAAAATATGCCTCGTTATCATACGCGTGATATCGTAAAATGGCGTGCTCAGTATCATGGATGCAAAGTGGTGCTGGCCAGTGCCACGCCAAGTTTGGATTCGTATGCCCGTGCCTATAAAGGGGTCTATCATTTGGTTGAATTGACCCATCGTATTTCCGTTTCGATGCCAACGATCCACTTAGTGGATATGAAGACCCAAAAGAGTCAGGCAGGCTTATCCCAAGATTTGTTGGATGCGATTTCGACTCGATTCACGCATAAGGAACAAACCATCTTATTATTAAATCGCAGAGGTTATCTGCCCATCATGCGCTGTATGGATTGTGGCCAGACCATGACCTGTCCTGATTGCGGGCTGGCTTTGTCTTATCATAAAAAAGATCATGTATTGATGTGTCATTGTTGTGGGAGGACCTTTGCGTATATGGATAGCTGTCCTACATGTGGTGGACATCATTTCTATCAGTCGAGCATGGGAACCGAAAAACTTGAAGAACAACTTCATTCGCTTTTTCCATCGGCCCATATCGTTCGTATGGATGCGGATACGACTCGCAAAAAAAAAGCCCATCAAAAGTTGTTACAAGAATTTGAACGATCCGGCGATATTTTATTAGGAACCCAGATGGTTGCGAAGGGATTGGATTTTGCCCGTGTCAGTCTGGTTGGGATCATCAATGCCGATAGTGGCTTAGCTCGATTGGATTTTTCTTCCAATGAATTAGCCTATGATCTATTGGAGCAGGCTTCGGGACGCTCTGGTCGGCAATCCCAGCAAGGCGAAGTCTATATCCAGACCTTTGATCCGGATCAATATGTGATGCGCTGTGTACGTTATCATGATTATAAACGATTTTTTAAACAAGAAATGCAATTTCGTCATCTTGGTATGTATCCACCTTACGTATACATGTGCACGTTGATTTTTTCGGATAGTGATCCAGCTCGAGCGATGAAAAAAGCATCCCAAGCAAAAGCAATGGCGGTTTCGGTAAAAGTATTAGGTCCTGTGGAAATATCCATGCGACAGAAAAAGGTCCGCTATCGTCTGGTCTTAAAAGCAAGGAATCAAAACACTTTGCATGATTGTGTATGGCAGATTGCGAAAGCCATGAAGGGAAATGTCGATATCAATATGTATCCGATATTATTGGAGGAATAAAATGCGAGAATGGATCTTACGTGCATTGATTGCAGTCAAACTACATGGAGAATATTCAAATTTATATTTGCGGAAACATTTAAAATCGTGTGATCCAAAAGATCGAAATCTGGCCACACGGATATTTTATGGTACGATCCAAAATTGGTCGTATTGCGAAGCGTGTTGGCAAATCTATGCCAAACGCAAAGTCAATGACAAAATCGCCGTTTTATTGACCATGAGCACCTATCAATTGTTGTTTTTAGATAAAGTGCCGGCTTATGCTATCATCAATGATGCGGTCAATTTAGCCGGTTTGATACAACCTCGATCGAAAGGCTTTGTGAATGCGATCCTTCATCAAGTAAAACCACTGGAAAATGAAAAGGATCCGATTGCGTTTGAAACATCGTGTCCATCTTGGGTCGTAAAAATGTGGACCAAACAATATGGAAAAACACAAGCCGAAAACATGGCTCGCTGCTCTTGTCAGATCTTGCCAGTGACGATTCGATGTAATCCATTACGCATGGATAAAGAAGAGATCGCACAATACAAAACGATCAAAAGTCCGGATATTTATATCGGACATGATATCACATCCGATCCCTTATATATATCAGGAAAGATCAGTGTCCAGGATCGCGGCTCTTTAGCGATTGCCCAATTTATGGATGTACAAGCTGGAGATCGGGTATTGGATTGTTGCAGTGCACCGGGAACAAAAGCGATGGCCATGGCAGAAAGGATGAAGGATGAAGGATACATCGATTGTATCGATATTCATGCGCACCGTGTTCAATTGATCCAACAAGATGCCAAACGATTGGGATTATCTTGCATTCATGCACAAGTGGGTGATGCGACAAAATTGAATGGATTGGGCATGTATTCTAAGGTCTTATGTGATGTTCCTTGTAGTGGATATGGTGTATTGGCACGTAAACCAGACATTAAACTTCATATGCAGCCAAGTGATATGGATACATTGATCCCATTACAGGCACAAATTCTTTCTTGTGCCAGTACACATGTGGTCAATGGCGGTATTCTGGTCTATTCGACTTGTACGCTCAATAAGAAAGAAAATGAAAAACAAGTGGATCGTTTTTTGGCTTCACATCCAGAATTTATTTTATTGTCGCAAAAAACGATTTTTCCAAATTCAATGCATGATGGTTTTTTTATGGCAAAGATGCAAAAAAGCAAGAATTTGGTATAATATTGAAATGTATCAAAGGAGGCAGCATGCAAAGCTTATACGACTTGAATTATGAACAAATGGGTGATTTCGCACAATCGATGGGATGGAAGCGATTTCGCGGTCATCAGATCTTTCAGTGGCTGTATCGGGAACGAGTGACCGATGTGGATGCGATGACCAATTTATCCAAAGAAACACGATCAATCTTAAAGGAACGATTTGTGATCGATTCATTGAAGGTAGTTAAAAAACAAGTGTCTTTTGATGGCACCACCAAATTTCTCTTTCAAACCGAAGATGGTTCGTTGTTGGAATCCGTTATGATGGTGTTTGATTATGGCCGAAGTGTTTGTGTTTCAAGTCAGGTGGGTTGTAACATGGGCTGTGCTTTCTGTGCGAGTGGTCTAACCAAAAAACGACGCAATCTGACCAGTGGGGAAATGGTTGCCCAGTTTTTGAATATTCAACGAGAATTGGATAAAGAAGGACAACGCTTAAGCCACATTGTCGTGATGGGAACCGGAGAACCTTTTGATAATTATGAGAATGTGATGAATTTTTTAGCCACTGTGAATCATGATCGTGGCTTAGGGATTGGTTCACGTCATATCACGATATCTACGTGTGGTGTTGTTCCACGCATTTATAAATTTGCGGATGAACACACCCAATATAACTTAGCCATTAGTTTGCATGCACCCAATGATGAATTACGATCCAAATTGATGCCCATCAATCAAGCGTATCCCTTATCGGAATTGATGAAAGCCATTCGATATTATGGTCAAGAGAACAATCGTCGTTTGACATTTGAATATATTTTATTAAAAGGTGTCAATGATCAGCCACAACATGCAAGACAATTATCACAACTGCTCCATGGATTGAATGCATATGTCAATTTGATTCCATATAATTCCGTGGATGAGAAACAATTCAAAAGTGTGACCAGACAAGAAGCGATGGTTTTTTATGATCTTTTGATGAAAAATAATGTTCGTTGTACG
This sequence comes from Absicoccus sp., assembly GCF_034090965.1. NCBI lineage: Bacteria > Bacillati > Bacillota > Erysipelotrichia > Erysipelotrichales > Erysipelotrichaceae > Absicoccus > Absicoccus sp. The sequence continues at coordinate 32,991 of NZ_JAXDRQ010000007.1, forward strand.
ATTCGCAAAGAACATGGACAAGATATCGATGCGGCTTGTGGGCAATTACGAATCAATGAAATCAAGAAAGGATTGGGTCAATGAAAGCATTTGGAAGTACGGACATAGGTAATGTACGTCAAGAAAATGAAGATGATTTCTTTTACCTGGAAAATGATCGTGGTGACTGTATTGCAGTTGTTTGTGATGGTATTGGTGGCAGTGCGGCTGGTGAAGTAGCCAGTCATATTGCCGTTCATACCATTCGTGATGCTTTTATCCAGTCTCCTGTATTGGATCATGATTATGAAGTCGATGAATGGATCCAGACAACTTTGAATAAGGCCAATGATGCAATTTACTATAAAGCGCAACACAATAAAAATGAACGTGGCATGGGAACGACATGTGTTGGTTTTCTGATGACCAAAAAATCTGCTTATATTTTTAATGTGGGTGATTCTCGTGTATACGCGGATTATGCGGAAGGATTGATCCAAATGTCAGAGGATCACAATGTGGTGAGTCGTTTGTTGCGTAAAGGTGAAATCACCAAAGAAGAAGCACGTTGGCATAAACAAAAAAATACATTAACGAATGCATTGGGGGTTTGGCATGTGTTTCAAATTGATCTACATAAGATAGAAAACACCTTTCAATATATATTATTGTCGAGTGATGGTCTACATGGATATGTCTCCCATAAAGATATCCAAAATATTGTCGAAGATCCACAAATGAGTCTGGAAGAAAAAACAAAGGCACTCATTTCGAAAGCCAATCGGGCTGGTGGATATGACAATTGTACGGTTGTCATTGTTGAAAATGATAGGTTGTAAATATGCCATTAGCTGTACAAGAAGTTGCCAATCGATATGAGATCATTTCGCTGATCGGTCAAGGGGGGATGGCTGATGTCTATAAAGCGAAAGATGTCATTTTAAATCGAATTGTCGCAATCAAAATATTACGCGAAAAATTAAGTCATGATGCCATGACGTTGGTTCGTTTCCAACGGGAAGCCAGTGCGGCTAGTCGTTTGTCACATCCTAATGTCGTTGATATCTATGATGTAGGTGAGTCCGATGGCATGCATTATATTGTCATGGAATTTATCCGTGGACGAACCTTGAAACAATTGATCCAACAGCGTGGTGCTCTGAGTGTCAGTGAATCCATTCAGATCATGACCCAATTAACCAGTGCTATCGATCATGCGCATAAGCACAATATCATCCATCGCGATATCAAACCACAAAATGTGTTGGTTAAAGACGACGGAACAGTCAAGATCACTGATTTTGGTATTGCGATTGCCAATGATGCTGTTCAATTGACTTTAAATAATGCCGTTATGGGTTCGGCTCATTATTTAGCGCCAGAAACAGCGCAGGGGAAAGAAGCAACGGCACAAGTCGATATTTATTCTTTGGGGATCGTATTTTATGAATTATTGACAGGGGATGTTCCTTTTCATGGGAAGACGCCAACGGAAATTGCCGTCAAACATTTGCGGCAGCCTATGCCTTATGTGCGTGATTTTAATCCAACGATTCCTCAAGCCGTAGAAAATATTATTTTAAAAGCAACCGCCAAAGATCCAAAAGATCGTTATTCATCGGCTTTGGCGATGTTAGAAGATCTTCAAAATTGTATGAATTGGGAAATGCGCAATGTCGAACGGATCACATTCACAACCCCAAATATTGCTAAAGTCGACGTGAATGATGGACATGTGGAAGTGGAATATTCGGATGAGCCCATCGAAATAGAAGAGAAGAAGCCATTTCCATGGTTTACCTGGATCATTCGTACCATTGTCATCCTTATCATCTGTTTGATCATATTATTGGGTTTAGTTGCCGGACATATCATTCAGGTGGATGGTTTATTGGGATATTATACAGTGCCGGATGTTGTGAATCTTTCTACATCGCAAGCCAAACAGAAATTACGAGCCAAAAGCTTTACCCATATCACGATCAAAAAAGTATTAAGTGATCAGGTAGATAAAGGCAAGGTGATTTCTTGTAACTATGATGCTGGACAATCGGTCTATCATGGGAATACTATTGTTTTGAAGGTTTCCAAAGGACCTGGGTATCTTGTAGCAGATTTTACCGGACTTACTCTTGCTGAAGCCGAAAACACCTTGGATGAAGAGGGCGTGAAACTCAATATTGAAGTCAAATATAAAAACGCGGCCGATACCAATCCAGGTGTTATCTTATCGCAAAAGAAATTAAAAGCAGGTACTCGTATTGATCCAAATGCGAATGAAACGATTCAGTTTGTGGTAAGTCAAAATCCCACTATCGTGATTCCTTCGTCTTTGATTGGTATGGATGTGAATGAGGCCAAGACGTATTTAAATGATCAAGGCATTGCGGTGGTTTTATCGGGAAGTGGCGATACCGGTATCGTTGTAGGCGTAAGCCCAAGTGTGGGATCAACATATACACAGGAAGGATCAGACAGTGTGGTCACACTGTATTATCAGTAGTATGCAAGGCAGAATTATAAAGATCATCTCGAATCAATATACAATCGAATATGAAAATCAGTTTGTTGTGGCTTGGCCACGCGGAAAAATGCGAAAAGGACAAGCCCCGGTTGTCGGTGATTGGGTTGAATTTTCAGCTGTCCATGATCGGTATGTGATTGAAAAGATCATACCCAGAACCAATCGTTTGTTGCGACCAGCTATTGCCAATGTGGATCAAGCGTTGATCGTGACCAGCATGAAAGATCCGGATTATTCTTGTCATTTATTAAATCGATTGATTTTTTTGGTTAGTTTATCGCATGTGGAACCAATCATTTGTATTACGAAGTCGGATCTTGTTGATATGACCAAGTATCAAACCGAAATGGCATGGTATGAGAAAGCAGGCTACACCCTTATTTATACCTATCCAGGTAGTGATGATATGGATTTGAAGAGGATATTGAAAGATAAGATCAGTGTATTGTGCGGTCAATCGGGAGCTGGAAAGAGTTCTTTATTGAATCGGTTGGATCCTTCCTTTTCTTTACAGACACAAGAAATTTCCAAGGCCTTAGGACGAGGAAAACATACGACGCGGTTTTGCCAGCTTCATCCAGTTGCGAATGGATGGGTAGCCGATACGCCAGGTTTTTCTAGTTTGGATTTTTCACGAATCGATGTATCGCATCTAGATACGCTCATCAAGGATTTTCAACCGTATGTCGGTCAGTGTCGGTTTTCCGATTGCCGGCATGAAAAAGAACCAGGTTGTGCTATAAAGGAAGCTTTGGAACACGGTTTGATCAATCCCAGTGTTTATGAAGATTATATACAAATAAAAAGAGAGGAAAAACAGTATGGAAAATAGTCGTATTATTTCGCCATCGGTATTATCGATGGATTATTCAAAAATGCCAGAACAAGTCGCACAACTCAATGCATCTTTAGCGCAGTGGTTGCATTTTGATGTCATGGATGGACATTTTGTTCCCAACCTTACCTTTGGACCCGATATTCTAAAAGGTTTCTGTAAGTTGAGCGATTTAGTTATGGATGTTCATTTAATGGTTTCAGATCCCGTTAAATATGCGCCCATCTTTATTGATGCCGGTGCCAATATGGTTACCTTCCATGTGGAAGCATTGGATAATGATATGAACAAAGTACGATCGTTGTTGGATGAAATTCATCACTTAGGTGCCATGGCTGGTGTGGTTGTTAAGCCAAAGACGGATATAGAAATCATCCAACCTGTATTAAAGAGTTGTGATATGGTTTTGATCATGACGGTTGAGCCTGGTTTTGGTGGTCAATCCTTCATGGAAGATATGATGCCAAAGGTCAAGTGGTTGGCCCAACAAAGAGAGGCACTCCATCTTTCGTATCGAATTGAAGTGGATGGTGGAATTAATGGCACAACCTACAAGAAAGCGGTTGCCGCCGGTGCTGATACACTGGTTGCTGGTAGTTTTGTATTTAAGGGAAATATTGCTGAAAATGTAAAGGCGTTGTTGAAATGAAAACAGCGCTTTTAATTACACCAAAATCACGCATGGTGCCACACATGGAAAATGTCGATTACATTGGTGTTGATGCCGGTGCTTTATTGATCGAAGAAGCCGGTTATGATTGTCGATTGGCGATTGGTGATTTTGATTCGATGGATGCCAACGCTTTGGCTTCGTTAAAAAAGCGAATGGAAGTCATTGTACACCCAGTCAAAAAGAATGAAACCGATAGTGAACTGGCCATTCGTTTATGTAAGGAAAGAGGATATCCAACCATTATTTTATGGGGTGGTCTATCCAGTCGTCTGGATCATACATTATTGAATATTCAATTGTTGAAAAAGGATCCAGAACGTGTCATTCTGCAAGATGAAAAACAAAAGGTAATCATCCTTCAAAAAGGGGAACATCTTCTTGAAAATGCCTATCGGCATATTTCTTTTTTTCCTTTGGAAGAATCTATCCTTACTTTAGATGGGTTATTGTATCCATTAACACATCGTTTGATCAAACCGAGCGATCTCTATTTGACATCCAATTCATTTGTCGATAAAATGGCACATGTCGTTGTGGAAAAGGGAAGTTTACTTTGTGTAGAATCCAATTTTCAATAGAAAAGAGATCGTTATGAAAGAATTTGCATATGGCTTGGTTTATCTGTTTTGTGGTATCTTTATGATTGTTTGGCCACTTCGAATGCTAAAGATGATTGATGCATTCATGGTCTTTATCTTTTTTATTAATGGTACAAAACAGTTGTTGAAAGCGGGGAGGCATCCAAAGGTCATAGATATTGAATGGGGTCTGCTTTCGATTGGGTTTGCTTTTTTCATTTCCAATCATCAATATTTTTCAAATGGGATCGTTCGCTTAGGCACAGCGATTTATATGTGGATGTATTGTGTTAGCTGTTTGGTTCAATTTTTCATCGATATCCATACCAAGGAAGGACATTCTTTGGTCGATCTAGGAAATGGAATCTTTTGTTTAGTCATTGGGAGTTATCTTTTCTTTCATAAAAACTTTGATGTGAATGTCTTGATTCTTTTGTTTGGCCTCTATTGTATCGCTTTAGCGGGGCGTTCGTTCTTAGATGGCTGGTTGGGTATTCGTTCGGATTATCATTGGCAACATAAACATTATTTAATGTTACCAGCTATTGTATTGGCTTTTTTACCGGGTCAGTATATTCAACGTCTAAAAAAACAAGATAAGACCGAAAGAACGGATAAGAAGACCGATGCGACAACGGATTTAAGAGTAATGGTGCATGTGGGTCCAAAAGGCTTGCAGAAAGTGGGACATATCACTTTTGCTTACAAAGATTGTGTGTATAGCTACGGTAATTACGATATCGCATCATCAAAATTAAATGGAACCATGGGTGATGGTGTCTTTTTTATGCTTCCTTTTGACGTATATTTAAAACAAATGCTACATACCGAAAAGAATTCTGTTTTTGAATATGGTATCCATGTGAACCAAAAACAAGCCAAATGGATCGAACATGAAATCGAGGCACTCAAGCAACGTTCCAAAATTTGGTTATGCGCGATTGAAAGAGAAAATGGCTTTTCTCATCCACAAGATTATATGAATGATTATCCTAGTCGTTTGCGTAATGCAACGCAAGTCCAATTTTATAAGATCATAAATGGTAAGTTTAAAACCTATTGGGCATTGGGCGATAATTGTGCGCAATTCACCAATATGGTATTTTCTAAATTAGGATCGGCCATATTAAATTTGAGAGGTGTCGTTTCACCGGGTGCTTATTTTGTCTGGCTGGAGCATGAATTCAAAAAGTCAAAAAGTCCCATCGTTTATCGTAAGATACATATCGCTGCATAAAAAAAGATGGATCTTCATCCATCATTTTTTTGTCCTTATTAAATAGCGCCTTGTTTCTTCAATGTTCTCAATTCACGAGCACTTACGCGAACTGTCTGAGGTTTTCCGTTGACGTTGATTCGAACCTTCTGTAAATTCACATTCCATTTACGACGAGTAGCACGTAATGAGTGAGAACGTCTATTTCCTGATAAAGGACCACGTCCAGATACTGCACATCTTCTTGACATCCTGATTGGCCTCCTTTTTCTCATTGAATCTTGCTTACGCAATTGCTTAATAATATTAGCATTGATTTATTGGTATTTCAAGTAGAAATTTAATTTGTTTGGATATTCGTATAATGTTATAATAACGGCGTCGATTGGAGAAGGAAATATGCAGATTTCAATATATACATATATATTTGGTGCGATTCTTTGTTTAGGGTTGATGCTTTTGATCATGCCTCATTTGATCACTTATCTACATAAGATCAAATTTGGTCAAACCGAAAGAGAAGAGGGATTAGCTTCTCATAAAGTGAAAAATGGTACACCAACGATGGGAGGTATTGCTTTTATTCTTATATCTACCGTGGTTTATTTGGTTTTTGCTCTCTGCCATTGGGTACCTATTGATATGCGATCTGGCATTATCTTATTAGCTTTTATTGGATATGGGATCATTGGTTTTATCGATGATTATATCATTGTTGTACAAAAGAACAATGAAGGATTAAAGCCAGGGGCTAAGTTTGCTTTACAAAGTGTCTTAGCCATTGTTTTCTTTTTGTTATATATGCAAACCGATGTTGCAATGGATCTTTGGATCCCCATCGCAAACATTCACATTCCTTTAGGCCCTTTCTATTTTGTGATCATTTATTTCATGTTTACAGCCGAAACCAATGCCGTCAATCTAACCGATGGCTTGGATGGATTATGTGCCGGCCAAATGATCATTGCCTTGGTGCCTTTTGTGATCTTTGCTCAACGGGCCAAGATGGATCATATTGCTTTCTTGATTGTCTTGTTGATTGCTTCTTTGCTTGGATATTTAAAATTTAATAAACATCCCGCACAGATCTTTATGGGAGATACCGGTTCTTTGGCTTTAGGCGGTTTCTTTGCGGCCATGGCCATGGTCTTAAAACAAGAAATCTTATTGATCTTGATTGGTGGGGTATTCGTTGTTGAAGTATTGAGTGTTGTGATTCAAGTCACCCATTATAAGCGAACGCACAAACGTATTTTCCGTATGGCCCCTCTACATCATCATTTTGAAAAAGGTGGTATGTCCGAAACGCAAGTGGTCCATCGATTTTGGCTGGCTGGAGTTGTTTTATCGATTCTTGGATTTATCATAGGAGTGATGTAAGATGGAAAAAGTTCTTGTGATTGGAGCAGCCCGATCGGGTGTTGCCGTTAGTAAATTATTGAAGAAAAATGGATATGAGGTCCTATTGACCGACGCAAAAGAAGTTCCTGAAAAAGAAGCATTGGAAGATTTGGGTATTCAAGTAATCGATGGTGGTCATCCCAATTGGCTATTGCATACGGATTATGCATTTGTGGTCAAAAATCCGGGCATTCCGTATCGTGTGCCTATCATCAAATATTTTGTCGATGAAAAGGTGCCGGTCTATACCGAAATTGAAGTGGCTTATCGTTTTGCCAAGCATTTTCATTATGGTGCGATCACCGGAACCGATGGCAAGACTACGGTCACTACGTTATTGTATGAAATGTTAAAGAAGGCAGGTCCTGCTTTGAGTGCTGGGAATATTGGGATTCCATTGAGTGAGCAAGTTTTGTTGCATGATGATCAAGATACACGCGTTGCTTTGGAACTCAGTAATTTCCAATTATTAGGAATCGATACGTTCTGTCCTTTTGTTTCTACGATTACCAATCTAGCTCCTGATCATTTGGATTATATGGATTCATTAGAAGATTATTACACATCAAAAATGCGAATCTACAAAAATACGACCAAAGATAATTATTTTATTCGCAATGTGGATGATCCAAACATCATGAAATATGCGCAACCTATTCCTTGCCAAGTCATTGATTTTTCTTTACAAAGAGAAGATGTCGATTTATATGTCAAAGATGGCCAAGCATGGTATCAGGATCTTTCTTTATTTCATGTGGCGGATCTGAAAATCGTAGGTGCATTTAATTGTGGCAATGCCATGATGGCAGCTTGTATGGCCTATTTGATGGGGGTATCAATCGATGATATTCAAGCTGTGATCCAAAACTTTAAAGGTGTGGAACATCGAATTGAATATGTCGATACCATTGATGGGGTACGTATTTATAATGATACCAAAGCGACAAACACACATAGTGCCTGTGCAGCTTTGAGTGCATTTAAAGAAAATGTGATCTTGTTATGTGGTGGTAAAGATAAACATATTTCTTTTGATGATCTGAAACAATACGATGATAAGATCAAGCATTGTTTCTCTTTTGGTCAAACTAAAGATCAATTTAAAGATATTTTCACGCATCAAACATCGGTAGAAACGATGCAAACAGCTTTTGCGGAAGCATGTAAGATTGCAAAACCAGGCGACACGATTTTATTGAGCCCGGCTTGCTCAAGTTTTGATCAATTCAAAAATTATGAAGTGCGTGGTGAAATTTTCAAAAATATGGTTCATGCCTACGCAAAAACAAGGAGATAATTTATGACCTTTCTATTTGATCTTATCAAGACAATTTGTTTGGGTATCATTCAAGGTATTACAGAATGGTTGCCAATTAGTAGTACCGGCCACTTATTGATTTTCAATAGTATTTGGCCGATGTTACCAGCTGAATTCTTTGATGTATTTAAAGTTGTCATTCAGTTTGGTTCCATTTTAGCTGTATTGTATTTATTTCATCATCGTCTGAATCCTTGGGATAAATCAAAAAGTGAAAAAGAAAAGGTCCGGACCTATAATTTATGGATCAAAGTAATCGTGGGTGTCATTCCTGCTGCCGTGATTGGCTTGTTGTTGAATGACATCATCGACCAATATTTATCACAGAACTTTGTGATTGCAGTCACCTTGATTGCGTATGGTATCATTTTTATCATTGTGGAGCAACATCCGAAAAAACCAACGATCAAAAGTATCTATCGTATGGATTATAAAACCGCTTTAGAAATTGGTTTCTTCCAATGTCTTGCATTGATTCCAGGAACATCTCGTTCTGGGGCTACCATTTTGGGTGGTTTATTGCTGGGTTGTTCACGTACCTTGGCAAGTGAATATTCGTTCTTTATAGCGATTCCAACCATGTTTGGTGCTTCCTTATTAAAAGTTGTTAAATACTTGACACATACGGGCATGTTTACACTATCTCAATTGGTTTTATTACTAGTAGGAACCGGTGTGAGTTATGTTGTCAGCTTATTTGCGATTCGTGCTTTATTAAATTATGTAAAGAACCATGATTTCAAAGTATTTGGTTGGTATCGCATCGTTTTAGGTTGCTTTATTATCCTATTCTTCTATATCTTATAAAAAACGATGCAGATTGAATCTGCATCATTTTTTTGAAATCGTGAAGCCAATTTTCTTATATACTTTACGAATTTTTTTATTGGCAATGTAATTGGCTTTTTCAGCCCCTTGTGCGAGGATCTCATCAATTTGTCCGCTCGATATAATTTCTTTATATTTCGTTTGTAGATCCGTCAAGAAATCAAAAACAGTTTGACCAATTTCTTTCTTTAATTCACCATATCCTTTTCCTTGGAAACGACTAACGATGCTATCAATGGATTCATTGGTCAGACAAGATTGAATCGTCAATAAGTTGGCAAGTCCTGGTTGATTTTCAGGATCGTATTGAATGATACCTAGGGAATCGGTCACAGCGGACATGATTTTTTTGCGAGCAGCAGCAGGATCATCTAATAATTCAATGGTTCCTTTGCCATTTCCTTCGGATTTTGACATTTTTTTCGTTGGATCTTGCAAAGAATAAATTTTTTGACCAACTTCTGTCATCAATGGTTCTGGCAAAACAAAGGTATCACTGTATCGATGATTAAATCGTTCGGCTAGATTTCGTGTCAATTCCACATGTTGTTTTTGATCGATACCAACCGGTACATAATCGGCATCATACAACAGAATATCGGCAGCCATCAAACAAGGATAGGTAAATAGACCAGCGGTGATCCCGGTTTCACCATTGGCTGTCTTGCTTTTGTATTGTGTCATTCGTTGCAATTCGCCCATATAGGACATACACGCCATGACCCATCCCAATTGGGCATGTGCTGGCACATCGGTCTGAAGGAAAATCGTTGCCTTTGCCGGATCCAAACCAGCCGCTAAATAGAGGGCGAGCAGATCTTTTGTGTTCTGTCGTAATTCTTTTGCTTCGATGGGAATCGTTATGGCATGTTCATTGGCAATGAAAATGAACATTTCATATTCATCTTGCAGCTGTACAAATTGCCGGATCGCACCAATATAATTACCGAGTGTCATGCGGCCTGTCGGTTTTACAGCACTTAATACACGTTTCATATTTTATCATCTCCAATGATTCTATTTTACTGATTATAGAAGGACTTGACAAGGTTGATATAATGAAAAGAAGAAAAGGCAAGGAGGAATTCTATGGTCATTATTTATACTTCACCTGGATGTGCAAGTTGTCGGAAAGCAAAACAATGGTTAAAAGAGAATCAAATTGAATTTGTAGAAAAAAATATCTTTACGACTTTATTGAATAAAGATGAAATCAAATATATTTTATCAAGAAGTGAAAATGGGACAGAGGATATCATATCGGTTCGTTCCAAGGCCTATAAGGCACTGGATAAAAATATTGATGAATATTCTACGAATGAATTGGTTGATCTCATTCAAAAAAATCCATCGATCTTACGTCGGCCCATCATGATCAGCAAACAAAGCTTCGTTGTTGGTTATGACGATGATGAGATCACAACCATGATGACTCCATCTATGCGTTCGAAATTTGATGAAGTTTGTGAAAGCTCATGCAATGAATCTTGTCCCAATTATCCATTGTGTGGATCGGTTCGCGAACCAGGTCAATTGGTCTTATCAGCCGAAGAAAAAGTACAAGCCGAAGTTTAGGGCTTGTACTTTTTTTATAGAATGTGATCCCAATAATATTGGGATTGTTTTCGTAATTCTTTATCAAAGATTTGATAACCAATTTTTTCGGGAAGTGTTTTTTTATCGCTGAAAAGATTGGTACCAAATCCTAATCGATCGCCTTCGATTTGTACACCCATAGCACTTAATACCGTAGGGAAAAAATCAAAGGATGTAAATTTCCGATTTTTATTTTGTTTTGGAGTATTTTTCGCATGGATGATCGTATTCCATGTTGTCCGATCATAGGATGCATCATAGGTATGAGAAATATATTCTTCAGCCATGCTTGTATGATCTCCACAAATCACGATGGTCGTATCTTTATAGAAGGGTTGTGCTTGGATCCATTGGATAAATTCACCCAGTTTTCGATCGGATTCATGAATGATATTGGATAAACGTTCTGGGTATTGTTCTTGATAATGACGATCTTTATACCCTTTGGGATGATGGGTATCCACGGTCAACATAGAAAAATGAAAAGGCTGATCTTGACTGGCCATTTTAGTGATTTCTTGTTTGGCATATGCGAATAATTTTTCATCTTCAAATCCCCAGAATACGGGGTAATTATCGGGCAGTTGATCTTTTACAGTATTGTAATCAAAAATTTTTACAGGACCATGCGTATCAAAATAAAATTTACGACCACCAAACGCAGCTTGCGAACCAATACAAAATTCTTGTTGATAGCCTTTTTCATGAAGTATATCTTGTAAGGTTTTGGCTTTTTCTAAGAAGGAAATCCCTTCTTTAAAACGATGACTGGTCAAGGGTACGGTCAAACCAACGCCTGAAGTTTGGGCAACAATTCCTCCAGTTGTCCATCCTGTACCTGCCAAAACATGGGCACCACCTAATTTATCTTGATGGGAAAAATTGATATATTTTTTTGCCAAATGAGACAAATTGGGAAGTAGATCTTCTGTATAATTGCCACCATTTTCTTTGGATGTATAAGTCGTTTCTAAGGATTCGACAAAAATATAGATTAGATTTTGTTTGTGTTCGGGAAACGTTAATTTTACGCTATTTGTATCCACAAAATAGGTATCGTATATATCGGTTTTTCGAAATTGATTGATGATCCATTCAAACATACCCACAGTATGAGCTGCCCAAATAAGGGATCCTGCACAAATGATCGATGTGAAAATATATTTGTGAGGGAAAACCAAAATTTGGATGAGATAAATAAGAATGGTCATACCGAGAGCTTTGATACCACATTTTTTTGCCCAGTCGGCAATAAATTCGGTATTTGTACCTTCAAGAGGGACTTTTAAATGAAAAATGATTTGTTCAAAACAAGATAAACCAAAATAAGAAAAGGCCCATTTTGCGGATACAAATAAGTTTAAACAAATCAATAGGGGAATAAAGGTTGAAATCATACGTGTTAGTATAGCACAAAATTTTGAATAAAAAAAATGAAAACTTTCCTCATGCGTTTGAAAACTTTTTCTATGATACTTAAGTTTCTATGTTATAATGAGAAAGCGAAAAGGCTTACAAAGGAGGAAAAAATGACAAAAAAGTATACATACTTGTTCCGTGAAGGAAATGAGCACATGCGTGAGCTGCTTGGTGGAAAAGGTGCCAACCTTGCGGAAATGAGTAATTTAGGCATGCCAGTACCTTATGGATTTACAATTACAACGGAAGCATGTACCCAATATTATCAAGATAATGAATGCATTAATGATGAAATTAAAGCCCAGATCTTCGAATATTTAGATAAGTTAGAAGCACAATCGGGTAAAAAATTAGGAGATACAAACAATCCTTTATTGGTCAGTGTTCGTTCTGGTGCACGAGCTAGTATGCCAGGTATGATGGATACGATCTTAAACTTAGGTATGAATGATACGGTCGTTGAAACCGTTGCAAAACTTACCGATAATCCTCGTTTTGCTTATGATTCGTATCGTCGATTTGTACAAATGTATTCAGATGTCGTCATGGGTCTTAATAAGTCTCGTTTTGAAAAGATCATTGATGATGTAAAAGCAACACGTGGAATTGAAAGCGATTTGGATCTAACGGCTGATGATATGAAAGAATTGGTGGTTCGTTTTAAACAATTCTATAATGAACAATTACATACGGATTTCCCACAAGATCCCAAAGAACAATTGATGGGAGCTATCGAAGCGGTTTTCCGCTCTTGGAACAATGAACGAGCTATCTATTATCGTCGAATGAATAATATTCCTTCAAGTTGGGGAACTGCCGTCAACGTACAAATGATGGTATTTGGAAATATGGGTAACGATTGTGGTACCGGCGTTGCGTTTACCCGCAATCCAAGCACCGGCGAAAAGAAATTGTATGGCGAATTCTTGATGAATGCGCAAGGTGAAGATGTCGTTGCTGGTATTCGTACGCCACAAACCATTGATCATTTAAAAGAAGTGGCACCACAAGCTTACGATAAATTCTTGGAAATTTGTGATACGCTTGAAAAACATTATCGCAACATGCAAGATATGGAATTTACCATTGAAAAAGGTCAATTATTCATGTTGCAGACACGAAATGGTAAACGTACAGCACAAGCTGCCTTGAAGATTGCGACGGATATGGTAGATGAAGGTGCAATCACAACGGATGAAGCATTGATGATGGTGGAACCACAACAATTGGATTCTTTATTGCATCCTATGTTTGATCCGGATGCATTGAAAGCTGCAACACCAATCACAACTGGTTTACCAGCTAGTCCAGGTGCTGGTTCAGGTGAAATTGTCTTCAGTGCAGAAGAAGCCATTCAGGCCAAAGAAGAAGGCCGTAAAGTGATTTTGGTTCGTTTGGAAACGAGTCCAGAAGATATTGAAGGTATGAGTGCTTCCGAAGCCATCTTGACGGTTCGTGGTGGTATGACCAGTCATGCAGCGGTTGTAGCTCGTGGTATGGGTGCTTGTTGCGTTGCTGGATGTAGCGCGATCGAAATGCATGAAGAAGAAGGCTATTTTGTTGTAAATGGTCAACGTTTCAATCGTGGTGATGTTATTTCGGTGGATGGTTCGACAGGAAATGTATATGGTCAAGCCATTAAGAGCGTTCCGGCTGCTATCACCGGTGATTTTGAACGTTTCATGGAATGGGCAGATCAGAGACGTACACTGCAAGTTCGTACCAATGCAGATACACCTCGTGATGCGAAACAAGCTTATGAATTTGGTGCTCAAGGTATTGGTTTGACTCGTACGGAACATATGTTCTTTGAAGGTGATCGAATCAAAGCCATGCGCGAAATGATCGTTTCAAAGACAACGGAACAACGTCGTGCTGCATTAGCGAAGATCGAACCAATGCAAAGAAAAGACTTCGAAGGTTTATATGAAGCGATGCAAGGACAACCGGTAACGATTCGTTATTTGGATCCACCTCTACATGAATTCTTGCCAAAAACCGATGAAGAAATTGCCGAATTGGCGGATGAAATGAAAATGCCAAAAGAAGAATTGGATGCTGTTATTGCGAATCTCCATGAATTTAACCCAATGCTAGGTCATCGTGGTGTTCGTTTGGCAATCACATTCCCTGAAATTGCCGAAATGCAAACTTTAGCTGTTATTACTGCAGCCATCAATGTACAAAATCGACATCCAGAATGGAACATTGAACCGGAAATCATGATTCCATTGGTTGGTTCTGTCCACGAATTGAAATTTGTGAAGAACATTGTTTCGAAAACAGCAGATAAATTGATCAAGGATTCCAATGTGGACATGAAATATCATGTTGGAACAATGATCGAAATTCCACGTGCGGCTTTATTGGCAGATGAAATTGCACAAGAAGCTGAATTCTTCTCCTTTGGTACGAATGATTTGACCCAAATGACATTTGGATTCTCACGTGATGATGCGGGATCCTTCTTGTCGGATTACTATGATGATAACATCTTTGATTCTGATCCATTTGCACACTTGGATACAAAAGGTGTTGGTAAATTGATCCAAATTGCAGCACAAGGTGGACGTAAGACTCGTCCAGATATCAAATTAGGTATTTGTGGAGAACATGGTGGTGATCCAGCTTCTATTGATTTCTGTCAACAAGTTGGTTTAAATTATGTTTCTTGTTCGCCATATCGTGTGCCAATTGCCCGATTAGCTGCGGCACAAGCTGCCATTAAATTTGGAAAGTAGCGTATATAAAGACTGTTGAATGAAAAAATCAACAGTCTTTTTTATTACTATGTATAGATTTGAACAAACGTAGCAGAAGCTCTTTATTTATAGGCAATTGGTTTATGTGTCGTGAATGAACCCGTATTTTAAAGACAAGATACCCATATAGAATCCCTTCATTTGATCAAAATAAATGGAAAATGAAGATTTGGATCTTTTTGTAAAAATATATTCAAGTATTGACTTAAAGTTTACTTTAAGGAGTATAGTGAAGTCGTAAGGATCCAATATCGAATGAAAGAAAAAAAACATACGATCCGGTAGAATCGATGAAGATCGGTGTCCTGTTTTGCGATGTGAAACAGGAAGAATGATTAAAGGAGGAAAAACATGCAGAATTTTGACTATTGTACCCCTACAAGACTCCTATTTGGACAGGGAGTTGTGGAAAAGCTGCCTGAAGTCATGAGTCGTTATGGGAAAAAGATTCTTCTAACCTATGGAGGGGGAAGTATTAAAAAAATGGGACTATATGATATGGTAAAGGAACTTCTTAAAGAGTTTACAATCGTAGAACTTTCCGGAATTCAGCCAAATCCTAAGTATGACCCGAGTGTTCTTGAAGGCGTAAAGCTTTGTAAGGAAAATGATATTGATGTCATTCTGTCCGTTGGTGGAGGAAGTGTACTTGACTGTTCCAAGGCAATTGCAGCCGGCGCAAAATATGACGGCGATCCCTGGGATTTGATTTCCTACAAGGTGAAGGCCCAAGCCGCCCTACCGATTGTTGACATCATTACTCTAGCTGCAACCGGAAGTGAGTATGATTGTGGTGGCGTTATTTCAAGAACAGCAACCAACGATAAAATTGGATATGTAGATCCACTTCTTTATCCTGTTGTTTCATTCCTTGATCCTACCTACACATTTACCGTTTCTGCAAAGCAGACAGCTGCCGGATGTGCTGATGCGATGAATCACATCATGGAACAGTATTTCTGTGAGGATTCAACAATTCTGAATGACGGCTTCATGGAAGCTGGATTAAAGAGTCTAATGGTAAATGCTACGAAGTGTATCGAAGATCCTGAGGATTATACAGCTAGAGCTGAGATGATGTTGACCTGTACCTATGGATGCAATGGCATTTATTCTTTAGGAAATAGTCCAACCGGATGGCCTTTGCATGGTATGGAGCATGCTCTTTCTGCCTACTATGACATTACGCATGGTGTAGGATTGGCCATTATTACACCAAGATGGATGAAGCATGTTTTGAGTGAAAAGACCGTCGATCGATTTGTGAAATATGGTGTTCATGTATTTGGAATTGATTCCCATCAGGATCCATTTACGATTGCAAATCAAGCCATTGAAGCGACATACAAGTTCTTTGAATCTATCCATATTCCTATGCATTTAAAAGAAGTAGGAATTGATGAGAGCCGCATTGATGAGATGGCAAAGCATGTAGCTGATAATGAAGGTCTTGAGAATGCATGGGTACCCCTTTTACGCCAAAATATTGCCGAAATTTTCAGAGCATCATTGTAGTAGGTGTTTATTATGACAAAAGTATTGATCATGAATGGAAGTCCACGGGTGGGTGGCAATACAAGTAGAGCTCTAAAGGAAATGATAGATATTTTTTCATCAGAAGGTGTAGACACAGAAGTCATTCCGATTGGAAACAAGGATATTAGAGGGTGCATTGCTTGTGGGTATTGCCACAAAGAGGGCAAATGCGTATTCGATGATATTGTCAATGAGCTAGCTTCGAAGTTTGAGAAAGCAGATGGACTCGTCATTGGATCCCCGGTTTACTTTGCTTCTGCGAATGCAACTCTGATTGCCTGTCTGGATCGATTGTTTTACAGTACCGATTTTGACAAAACGATGAAAGTTGGCGCAAGCGTAGTTGTAGCCAGACGAGGTGGAGCATCTGCAACCTTTGATGAATTAAATAAGTATTTTACCATAAGTGGCATGCCTGTTGCATCCAGCCAGTATTGGAATGGTGTTCATGGCAGAGAAAAAGGGGAGGCGGACCAAGATCTTGAAGGTCTGCAAACCATGCGTACTCTGGCAAGGAATATGACTTTTCTTATGAAGAGCATTGCACTTGGAAAAGAGAAATACGGCTTGCCAAAGAAGGAAGAATGGCAACCTACGCATTTCATTCGATAATGGGAGGATATCAAAAATGAGTAGAATAAATTTTGGGGCAAAACCCCTTATGTACCCACAACCTGTGTTGATCATTGGAACCTATGATGAGAACGGCGTTCCGAATGCCATGAATGCGGCCTGGGGAATGACAACGGACTTTAAGGAAATTACCATCAGTCTTTCGGATCATAAGACAACGGATAATTTGAAGGTAAAAAAAGCGTTTACGGTAAGCATGGCAACGGAAGATCATGTTGCGTCTTGTGATTATGTGGGTATAGAATCAGCAAGAAAAGTGCCAAACAAGTTTTCCAAAGCTGGTTTTCATGCAACAAAGAGCGAATTTGTGGATGCCCCTTTGATTGATGAGCTTCCACTTGCGATGGAGTGCAGAGTGAAATGTTTTTCCGATGGTATCTTGGTTGGCGAAATTGTAAATGTATCTGCAGATGAAAACATAGTTACCAATGGAACTGTAGACATAAAAAAATTAAAACCGATTAGCTTTGATCCTTTTGAAAATGCCTATTTTGGGATTGGGGCAAAGGTAGGAAATGCTTTTAAAGATGGGGTGTCATTAAAATAAAAAACAGTAGGAAACTTTAAAAGTAAATCCATATATAGGGCTTCAATTGAAGTCCTATTTTTTGCATGTTAAAATGCATAGTAGGTGATAAATATGATATATGATTTTGATAAGATCATTGACCGTAAATATACGGACTCGATAAAATGGGATCTCAAAAATGCGAAAGCACCGATGTGGGTAGCCGATATGGATTTTCAAGTGGCTCCAGCCATCCAACAAGCCATTTCCAATCGTCTATATCCGCAGGTGTATGGGTATACATTGATTCCTCCTGCTTTTTATACATCCATTCAGAAATGGTGGTTAGAACGACATGGCATCCAATTTGAAAGAGAAATGATGCAGTATGTCACCGGTGTATTGCCTGCATTGAATGTGATGATTCAACGCTTTACCCAACCTGGTGATCATATTGTGATCATGACACCGGGTTATCATATGTTCCGACATATCATTGAAAATATGGGTCGTGTTTGTATTGAAAATCCTTTATTGTATGTTAATGGATCTTATATCATTGACTTCAATGAACTCGATCATCAACTTGGAAATGCCAAAACCTCAATGATGATCGTATGTAATCCACACAATCCCACAGGAAATCTTTGGGATCGACTGGATCTGGAACATATTGGCAATGTATGTCAAAAACATCATGTCTTAGTCGTCAGTGATGAAATTCATTGTGATATCGTCCAACCTGGATATTCGTATGTGCCGTATGCGAAAGCCAGTGAAATCTGTTGGAACAATAGCATTACTTTGGTATCTTGTACCAAGGCTTTCAATGTAGCGGGTTTATCCAGTGCTTGTGTGATCATTCCCAATCCAGCTTTATGTAAACAAGCAAAGATTGCTTTAGAACAAGCATTGATTACCAGCAATGGATTTTTCAATGCACAAGTATCGATTGCCGCTTTTGGGAATAGTGGCGATTGGCTCGATGCCATGAATGCGTATGTGGCCGAAAATAAAAAGATTGTCACGGAATTTATTCGTGAATCGATTACTGAATTGCGGGTCGTTGAGAGTTTATCGACCTATCTGATGTGGATCGATTGTTCGCAAATGGTAGAAAAGACCGACGGAATTTGTAAATTGTTACTCGAAAAAGAGGGACTCTACGTATCGAAAGGATCAGATTTTGGTAAGAATGGACAAGCTTTTTTCCGTATGAATGTAGCTTTGCCTCGCCAGCAATTATTAGAGAATTTATTGTCGTTGCGTTCGGGCTTACATACACGGACAATGCGTCGTTATATAGAGGAGTATGAACGATAGTATGGCAAAAAAGAAAGTACAAAAAACGAATGCGATGCGGTATTTGGATCGTTGTAAAGTCGATTATGAAGTACATACCTATGAACACAAAGAGTCCGATCCTGTAGATGGG
Organism: Absicoccus sp.; assembly: GCF_034090965.1. Taxonomy (NCBI): domain Bacteria; kingdom Bacillati; phylum Bacillota; class Erysipelotrichia; order Erysipelotrichales; family Erysipelotrichaceae; genus Absicoccus; species Absicoccus sp. The sequence goes on from NZ_JAXDRQ010000007.1 coordinate 52,232, forward strand.
ATCCATGTTTGTCAAATGTTAGGACAAGATCCAAAGAATGTATTTAAAACTTTGGTGACACAAGCCAACACAAAAGAATTTGTTGTATTTATGCTTCCCGTTGCTGAAGAATTGGATCTAAAAAAATGCGCAAAAGTAGCGGGTGTCAAGCATGTGGAAATGATCCATGTGAAAGATATCAATAAGATCACGGGATATATTCGTGGTGGTTGTTCGCCCTTGGGCATGAAAAAACAATTCCGTACCTTTATTGATGAGACGGCCTTCCAACAAGAACATATTTACTTTAGTGGCGGTAAGATTGGAACCCAGATCGAAATGGATCCAAACGATCTAATGAAAGTGATTCCTATACAAGCCGCGGATTTGACTGTTACTAAATAATTGTACGAAATAAAAATGACTACATCTTTTGATGTAGTCAAATTTTTTTATTCAGCGGATTGGAACAAGATGTCATTATAATCAGGCAGTGGCCAAGCTTTCTTTGGCATCGTTGCTTCAATGATATCGGTCGAAGCACGAACTGCATTCATCAATGGCAATAACTCATCAGCGGCAAAGCGACTGGCTTGATGCGGATCTGTAAAATCTTTTTGATTCATGATTTCTAGCTCATTGAGTTGTTGATCTAGAGTTTCAAGCGGTTCATTGATCTGATTCAACATTTTCGCTTCAAGCGAGGAAGGGATACCTGCTGCTTTTTTGGTTTGTATGATGGTTGCTAATTGAGCCTCATATTCAAATACAGCTGGTAAAATTTGCTTTCGTAACATATAAGCCATGGTTTTCGCTTCAATATGGATCAATTGATAATAATTCATCAATAAGATGGATTCGCGTGCCTGTAACTCATTTTTGGAGTATACATTATGCTTTTCAAATAAAGCGAGATTCTTTGGATCGGTATAGTGCGGGATCGCATCGGCTGCGGTCTTAAATTCTAACAAGCCACGACGTAGTGCTTCTTGTCGCCATTCTTCCGAATATCCATTGCCTGAATAAATGATTCGTTCATGTTCATTCAATGATTTACGAATCAAAGCAATGATATCTTCTGTTAAATGTTTTGGATCGCTCTTTTCCAATTCATCCGCAAACTGTGTGAACTCCTCGGCAACGATCGTATTTAAGATTGTATTTGGGCAGGAAATATTCAACTCGGAACCTAACATACGAAATTCGAATTTATTGCCCGTAAACGCAAACGGACTGGTTCGATTGCGATCGGTCGTATCTTTTGAAATTTGTGGTAAACAAGATACACCCAATTCCAACTTGGTGTTGATGTGATCGACATATTCTTTTCCCGAAGCAATGGCCTTTAAAATGGCTGTCAGTTCTTCTCCTAGATAAATCGAAATAATGGCTGGTGGAGCTTCATTCGCACCCAAACGATGATCATTACCTGCAGTGGCTACACTCAAACGTAAAAGATCTTGATATTCATCGACCCCTTTGATGATGGCTGCTAAGACTGTTAAGAAACGAATGTTATCTTCCGGTGAATCACCAGGTTCAAGAATGTTTTCGCCTTTATCATCAGAAATTGACCAATTATCATGTTTACCAGAACCATTGATACCATCAAAAGGTTTTTCATGAAGCAGACAAACCAAACCATGATGATGGGCAACCTTACGGAGAACTTCCATCATAAGTTGATTTTGATCGCTCGCATAATTTAAGGAACTATAGACCGGTGCTAATTCAAATTGGCAAGGAGCCACTTCCTTATGTTCCGTTTTGGCATAGACACCCAATTTCCACAATTCTTCATCGACTTCTTCCATGAAGGATTTCACACGTTGTGTGATATTTCCAAAATAATGATCATCCAATTCTTGTCCTTTTACAGGTGGACAACCAAATAAGGTTCGTCCTGTGATCATAAGATCCATGCGTTCTTTATACCATTTTTCATCGATCAAGAAATATTCTTGTTCCGGTCCAACGGTCACGTTAATTTTTTTGGTATTAAAACCCATGACATTAAATAAACGAACACTTGCTGCATTCAGGGCATCGATACTACGCAATAAACCTGTTTTCTTATCCAAACTAGAACCATCAAAAGAACAGAATAGGGTAGGGATATATAAAGTCTTATCTTTCACAAAGGCATAACTTGTGGGATCCCAAGCGGTATATCCACGGGCTTCAAAAGTGGCTCGTAATCCACCACTTGGAAAACTGGATGCATCGGGTTCTCCTTTGATCAATTCTTTTCCTTTAAATTCACTAATCACATTATTGGGTCCGGTCGGATTGATAAAGGCATCGTGCTTTTCTGCCGTAATGCCTGTCATAGGTTGGAACCAATGCGTAAAGTGGGTGGCTCCTTTTTGGGTAGCCCAGTCCTTCATAGCATTGGCCACAATATCGGCAATCGAAGCAGGGAGTTCCTTGCCATTTTCCATGACATCCATCATGGTCTTATAAACCGAATGTGGTAGATATTTTTGCATAGCTTCTGGTCCAAATACATCACAACCAAAATAATCATCAACGATTTTCATTTCGTAATCCTCCATCTGTTTATATTCTAACATGAAATTTGTCCTGAAAGAGCGAATGCGTTAAAATGTATCCATAAGGATGGGTTGATTATGTTTCATGTCCCGAAAGAATACCAAAAAAAAGCTAATTTTTATGAATATATTATTCTATTTGCAGCCATTATCGTTCTATTGGTCATATATATAGGATCAATAGGCCATTTTTTTGCTTGGATCCTATCGATTCTTTTTCCTTTTATTCTGGGTCTTGGACTTGCGTTTGTATTTAATATCATCACCAATGCTCTCTTAAATGTAGGAAATCGATTGTTTCATATGAAAGATACAAAAGTATCGCGTCGCATTTTAAACATTGTATCGATCTTATTATTTGTATTTATTATTTTAGCTTTTTTCTTTTCCATCGTTCCCCAAGTCGTCGGATCGATTGAAAATCTAATTGAAAATTTACCATCGACACTCCGGCATGTGAAAGCCACCGCTTTGCGTGTGACTTCTTTTAGTCCTGCTTTACAACGAATCATTGGTATGATCGATGTAGAATCTATCAATCAAAGCAATATTTGGAGTCATTTGGAAGCAGCTTCTTCATTTGTGTTTGGTGATAGCAAGATGGTCACACAAGTCAATAATCTGATTACGACCACCATTTCATGGATGACGACTTTCTTTTTGGCCTTTGTGTTTTCTATTTTTGTGCTATTCAATAAAAAACGCTTTATATCGGATGTTCGCTCCCTCTTTAAAGCGTATTTACCAAAAAACGCCTATGAAACAGGGAATCATATCTATCATGTATTTAAATATACGTTTGCTCGATATATTGGCGGCACCATATTAGAATGTTTGATCCTAGGTACATTGGTGACTGTTTTTAGTACTATTTTCCATTTGCCATATTCACTATTATGTGGATTTGTCGTTGCGATTGGTGCTTTGGTTCCTATGTTTGGTGCTTTGGTGGCTGCTATCTTATGTTCTTTATTCATCATGCTGCAAAGCCCGACCCAGGGAATATCTTTTTTGATTCTATTTATTGCTATCCAGCAAGTGGAAGGAAACTTTATTTATCCCAATGTGGTCGGTAAATCCGTGGGTATTCCATCAATGTATATCATTGTTGCGATCACGGTTGGTGCAAGTATTGGCGGGGTCTTAGGCATGGTCATCTTTATTCCATTGTTTTCATCGATCTATCGATTGTTACAAGAAAATGAAGCGAAACGATTATCTAAAAAAGACATATATTGACAGAAATAATGTCTATATATTCATTATGATATCCCTGAAAGAAGGGATAAAGATGTCTGAGAAACAACTTGCATTGCATTTACTCAATGCGGTTTGGAACGAAAATGAAAATGAGGTATTGTTTTGTATAAAACACGGGGGCGGATCCGAGCTGGGTCTTTAATGGATTTCCTATTTTGATCCATGCTATTTGTACCCAAAATCAAAAAATTATCGAAGTATTGATCGATGCGGGTGCAAAACAAACGCAAGAAGCCTTTGGCTTTGCGCTAGAACACGGATATGGATCTGTGATCCAGCCCCTCGCATATCGTGGGATCATTCCAAAACATTATCAGCCACAAAGAGGGTTTGGTGAATTTCCCCAACGATTTGCTTATTAGCGAGGTTGTATGAATCGAACGAGTTTATGTATAAAAATGTTATTGCTGCTCAAAGCACGAGGGAAGATGAATACCCAGCAATTAGCGGATGAATTAGAAACCAATCCACGGAACATTCGGGAATTCAAAAAAGAATTGATCACGGCTGGCTACAATATCAAAGAATACAAAGGACGCTATGGTGGATATCGCTTGGATGAAACCAATTTATTTCCTGTTTTGGCTTTGAGTCCGGCACAGAAACAAGCATTGATGGAAGCACGGGAATTTATGCATGCCCAAGGTTATGAAAAAGAATCCGAACTCAATGAAGCCATTGACAAGGTTTTGAATTCAACGTCTTCTGCCTTGCCGCCACAACGAATCTATATGGATGCGCCCAACCTTTCAATGACCGACAAAGAAAAAGATATGATGGAAACGATGCAGCAAGCTTTGAAACAAAAGCACTGTGTCCTTTTAACGTACCAAAGTCGCAATCAAGATCATGCCGACACTTTTTTGATGGATCCGTATGAAATCATTCATTATCATGATGCCTATTATGTTTTAGGCTATTCACACAAACGAAACGATTATCGTATCTATCGTATTTCCCAAGAACGTATGTTTGCGTGTGTGTTTCAAGAAAGAAAATTTTTACGTGATTCTCATTTTCATATTGAACAATATGTGGGAAAAAATTCATTGATCAAGGGTGAATTTGTTCGGGTATTTGTACGGGTAGACCCGGAAGTACAACCCCAATTTAGAGAATTGTATTGGGGCATGGATGTGAAAGAAAAAGACAATGTCTTTCAATTTTTAGTTGAAGATTTTTTCGTGGTTTATCGACAATTATTTTCCTTTGCCGATCAAGTTGAAATTATTGCTCCAGACCATGTCCGGCAAGCGTATCAAGCCCAATTACAATTGATTTTGCGAAAATATATAGTATGATGAGACAGGTGAATACAATGATACACGTAAACGATTTGATCCAAGCGCAACGTTGTCCAAAATTATGTTGGAATCATACATATATTTCTATGCCATATTTTAGTTTTTATCATATGGATGTTCCTTTTTCCACCTTATGGAAACAATATCTTCATGTGGAAGATCAACCATCTGGCCAACCAAATGATACCAACGAAAAGACATTGGACCGATTGAAACAAACCGATGTTCTGTTATATGCTCGATTTGAATATCGTGGATGCCGAACCAAGATTCCGGTATTGAAAAAAATGAAGAATGGGTATTTAGCAATCTATCCTCATTTGAGTGCCTATCCAAAAGAAAGTGAAGCTACGCTCATGAAGATCAATCAAATGATTGCGGCAAAGAGCGGTATTGCCATTACGGAACATAAGATCATCTATATCAATAAAGATTACATTCGAAAAGACGCACTCGATGTGCAAAGTTTGTTGTGTGAAAGTGATCAATTATTCAATCGCCGAAATAAACTCCATCATACCATTGCTGAGTGTATCGCAAATTGTGAAATTGATCTGGATCAATGGATCGATACGACCCAAGAATTACTTGATGTTTCAAGACCACCCCACTATGAACGAACCAAACAATGTACGGCTGGACGTCGATGTCTATTTTATTCCCATTGTTTTGATGAAAGTCATTTACCCGATGATTCGGTTTTGTTTTTAACGACATCACAATTTAAATTGGATGCTTACAAAGCCGATATTTGCCATATCAAAGATATGCCCATTGATCAAATAGAAGGGTATCGTCTACAATATGCCCAAGTCATGGCCAGTCGATATGGATACTTTTTGGATCGGATCGCGATGGAACATTGGCTCAAACAAATTCAATATCCCATTTCTTATTTGGATTTTGAATGGGATACCTTTGCGATTCCACCTTATGCGCGCATGAAACCATTTGATGTATTGTGTTTTCAATATAGCTTACATGTGGAAGACCAAACGGGAAAATTGGTTCATAAAGATTTTTTTGGTGCCAAAGATTGTCGACAAGCTTTTATTGAATCTTTGCTTGCATCGGTTCCCCAAACTGGCAGTATCTTGGTTTATAATATGGAAGGTGCAGAAAAGTTACGATTAAAACAACTAAGTGAACAATTTCCTGCTTATGCGGATCAATTGGATCAAATTTGTTCGCGCATGATCGATCTTTCCAAGCCATTTGAATTAGGTATTTTCTATGATAATCGAATGCGGGGACACTATTCTTTGAAAAATGTATTGCCTGTTTTTACCAAAGAATATTCATATACGCAATTGGATATCCAAAATGGGTTACATGCGGTCCAAGCCTACCGATCCTTTGATCAAGAAGATGCGGATGAACAAGAACAAATTCGTGAAAATATTCGAACGTATTGTTCGATGGATACTTTTGCGGAATATATTGTATATCATGGACTGATCCATTTAGTGAAGGAGGAATAAACATGCCAAATATTTATACGCATGTCATCTTTGCACAAGAACTCGCAAACACAACCATGACGTCGAAACAGAAAGCTCTCTTAGAAAATCGTTCTCAATTGTATGAAATCGGTGCGAATGGGCCGGATTATTTATATTTTCATGGTACCACGCCAAAAAAAGTACAAGAAAAAAGTCATGTGCGTACCTTAGGAAAATATTGCCATCGACGCGGTATCAATGATTTTTATCATCAAGCATTGGATGTGATTCGAAACGAACAAGAAGAGGATGTGTATCAAGATGAAATTGCTTATATGATGGGACATTTGACACATTGGGCATTGGATTCAACAACACATCCATATATTTTCTGGCGCACCGGAAGTGGCGATTCAGCCAGTCAATTCCGTCATCATCGAATGGAGTCTTTGTTGGATGCCATTGTTCTAAAAATAAAGAAAGAGAAGACCATCAAAGATTATCCGGTTTATAAAGTGTGTGAAGTCGATATTGATGATGTACGTGCTATAGCACGTATTTATGTCAATTGTGCAAAGAAGGTATATGGGGTACAAGTCAAACCTCATGAAATCTTACAGGCGCTCAATGAATGGGCACAAATTCAAAAATTATTATATGATCGAAAAGGTAAGAAGTTAAAAGCATTTCAAGCCATCGAAGAAACCATCAAACAATCTGGTTTGGTTTCTGGTATGATCGTACCGAATGAGGCCGATGATCCTTGTGATGTATGTAATTTATTACATAAAGAATGGACCCATCCATGTGATGCCGATAAAGTATCGACCGATAGCTTTTTGGATCTTTATGATCATGCCTTGCAAAGAGCACAAAAGGCCGTTGATCTTTTTGTAGAAGCTATCGAGGATTCAACCAAAGAAGAAGCTTTTTTGTCGTATTTGAATAATCGAAATTATACAAAAGGATTGTCCGATAATCCACCTATGGTTTATTTTGATCCGGATTGCGAGATCAATGGGGAAAGGATGTTAAAGGAGCAGAAGTAATTTTCTGCTTTTTTAATACTTCGTGACGAATGAATGAATTTTTTGTATAATATTTTCAGTCTTATGAAAATGGATGGGTGATAAAAATGTATAAGATTCTAAAAAAAGAGGTGTTGAATCCTACCGTTACCAAATTGGTCGTGGAAGCACCTTTTGTTGCGAAACACGCAAAAGCTGGACAATTCATCATTTTGCGTGTTGACAAAGATAGCGAACGTATTCCGTTT
>NZ_JAXDRQ010000008.1:0-36248 GCF_034090965.1 Absicoccus sp.
TCATTCATTTTGACAACCTCCTATATTATTTTGTTTACGGCTGGCGGGCCATATTCATTGTAGTATAGGAGGTTGTCTTTTTTAACACTAAAAGGTCTACCACCACGCACATAGCGCGTGGTATTCGCTACGCAATAAAAAAACGAGGATATCCATCGGATATTCTCGTTTTGTCTATAATTCAACCTGAATGCTTAAAGACTTTTCATCTTCTGTGGTTGCCTCGATCTTTCCTTTATAAGATTGAACAATGGCTTGGGCAATGGATAAACCAATGCCATATCCCCCCGTTTGGGAATTGTGACTTTGATCGGTTCGATAAAAACGATCAAATAAATGCGGCAAACTATCTTTAGCAATGAATTCCGTCGTATTGTAAACGATCAATTCAATCTTTTTCTTTTGATGCAAAGCAATCCGAACCATACCATTTTCAGTCGAATATTTAAAGGCATTATCCATAAGAATGGAAATCAATTGTTCAATTTCTTTTTGGCCGCCTTTCATATGTACATTCTCATCCACATCTTTTTCAAACGTCTTATTTTCCATTTTGGCTCGTGCATCAAATGAATTCGCCACTGTAGATACAAGCTTGGAAAGGTCCAAATCGACCAAAGCTTCTGGTTTTTGCGTTTCTTGCATCCGCGAAAGCACGATCAAATTATTGGTTAAATCCGCCAATCGTTTGGTTTGGACATGAATATCATCGGTCCATTCGTTCGATACACCGTCCATTTCCAATACCGTCAAATCCGCATCAATCGTTGCCAATGGAGTCTTAATTTCATGGCCTGCATCGGTAATAAATCGTTTCTGTTTTTCATAACTTTCTGCAACCGGCTTCATGATTCGTCCTGAAATGAATACGATCAAGATGGAAGAAATGATCAAACCAATCGTGGCCACCAAACAACTTGCTTCTAAGAAAGTACGCCAATTATCGAGCGAACGCGTACAATCTAAAAAGATCAAGACCGTATTGCCATTTTCTTTATAACGAATATATCGATAATCTTGATAAAAGCCCCGTGTCTTATCAAAACTAGAAACCACTTTGACATAATTTCGTGCTTGCGTGATATCAATGGCTTGGATCTTGGCCATATCAATCGTTGTGATGGTTTCGTCTTCACTGATTGTCGCAATAAAATAACGCGATTCAAATGGCGTTTCTTTGGACCAACGCCCATTGTTTTGATCTTTCCCGAAAGCCGGAAAATATCCTTCATTTTCTTTGAGTGTCGTCAAGATAAAATCGGCATTTTCGATGATCTTATGATAATTGATGACATTGATGGTCACCATCAAGACGGTAAAGGTCACAAAAATAGAAAAGATAGCTGCAATGGAAAATCGCTTACGAAGTTTTTTGATCATTGTTTTCTAACTCCAAAGAATAACCGACATTTCGATGGGCTTGGATCTTCACATCTGCACCTATTTTTTTTAATTTCTTACGCAAATAGGCAATATAGACCCAGACAATATTTAACTCGGTATCACTGTCATAGCCCCAGATTTTTTCAAACATCCGCTCGGTCGAAATGACTTGTTTTGGATTCGCCAATAACAATTCCAACATTTGAAATTCTTTATTGGGTAATTTCATTGTCGCATTGGGACCGCCCAATTCAAAAGTTGTACGATCTAGGGTGATATTGCCAAAGGATAAAGAAGAGTCGGGCGATTGTGTATGCATACGTGTCATAGCACGAATACGCGCCAGCAATTCTTTCGCATCAAATGGTTTGGTTAGATAATCATTGGCCCCCAGATCCAAACCCTTTACCTTATCATCGACTTCACTTTTGGCAGTCAATAATAAAACGGGCACATCATTGCCGGCTTGACGAATCGTTGCTAAAACTTTCAAGCCATCGACCTTCGGCATCATGATATCTAAGATGACCCCATCATATACTTCGTCTTCTAAGTAATCTAAGGCTTGTTGTCCATCATAGACCGCATCGACCGCATAGTTGGATTTTTGTAAGATCACAACCAAAGCTTTCGATAAGGACCGTTCATCTTCGGCTAGTAATAATCGCATAAGTGACCTCCTTATGAAAAAGGGAAATCTGCTTATTCACAAATTTCCCTATACAATTCCTCAATCTCTGCTATTGTTATAACACGATTATACAATGTGATGCAAGGCTTATTCGATGGACTTCGCTCCATTTGATCCACATGATAATGGCCGTGCAACCAAGCTCGATAATCCAATTGATCTTCAATTTCTTGTAAAAACGGTTTTAAGTCATAATGCTCTGGATCATAAAAATTCATATCCGTTTTATATTTTCTTCCCAAAGAATGTTTTTCATACACTTCATGACTCAACACATAATCGACCTGCCACTGATGCGCACATAAGACATCACGCGCATGCTTCATTTCCTCCCACGTTGGTAGTTCTTGTTGCCACCAACTGACATTTGGAACACGATACATGGCATCATGACTCGGTGCTCCACCAAAGCAGAAGAATGAATGACCCTCGATTTCAAAGACTTCGCCACGCATCAAATGCACAACATTTGAACGAATGCGATGCACTTTGCCTCCATGCCACTGTTCAATCGGATATGAATTTAATAAATTGAAGTTTTCATGATTGCCATCGATGAAACATGTTTGCCACGGTAAAGATTCCAACCAGTCCAACCAAAACTTATCGCCTTTTGCGCCATCTAAAATAAAGCCAAAATCGCCTACAATGATCACATGATCCTTTGCTGTCAATGTCTTTCCTATGGGAAAACCATCATCGGGATTGATCTTGAAAACATCTTGTTCACGATGGGTATCACCTGTTATATAAATCATGATAGTTTCATGGTAACATAGCTAAATGTACTATGCAAATGATAACGTTTTCAATTAAACAACCTGCTCAAATTGACTATTATACAAATTCGCATAGAAACCATTTTGCGCCAATAAGTCATCATGAGTGCCTCGTTCAATGATTTTTCCCTCTTTCATGACTAAGATCTGATCGGCATTGATGATCGTCGATAAACGATGTGCAATCACAAAACTGGTTCTTCCTTTCATCAAAGTATCAAAAGCTTGTTGGACCAATACTTCGGTTCGGGTATCGATATTGGAAGTAGCCTCATCTAGGATCAACATCTTTGGCTTGATCAACATCACGCGAGTGATACATAAAAGCTGTTGCTGTCCTTGGGATAAACTATGGGCATTGATTTTTGTATCCAAGCCCTTTGGCATTTTTTCAATAAAATCCCAGCTACGACACGATCGACAAGCCACCTCGATTTCAGCTTCGGAATAGGATCTTCCCATACATAGATTTTCGCGAACCGTAGCGTCTTTGATCCACGTATCTTGTAGAACCATGCCGAATTGTTGGCGTAAACTATGACGGCTGACATTTTGAATATTGGTTCCATCAATCAAAATAGCCCCCTCATCCATCTCATAAAACCGCATCAATAAATTGATCATCGTGGTCTTTCCACATCCAGTCGAACCCACGATGGCGATTTTCTGACCTGGTTCTACATGAAAAGAAACATGTTGGATCAAAGGATGATCGGGCACATAAGAAAAACTGACATCTTGCCAATCGACACTTTCCTGATTGACGATTAAAGTGTTTGGCTCTTCTGGTGATTCTTGTGGTGCATCTATGATTTCAAATACCCGATTGGCACAAGCCAAGGCATTTTGAAATTCTGTGACGACCGAACTAATATCATTGAAAGGACGCATATATTGATTGGCATAACTCAACAATACACTTAAGGAACCAACTGTCAGTGCATTCTGTAAAATAAAGATCGAGCCAATGCCCACAATGAGGGCATACATCAAACTATTCATAAAGCGCGTGGATGGATTGGTCAGACTGCTATAGAATATGGCTTTTTGGGAATAATCCTGAAGATCTTCATTGGTTTTTTGGAAGGTTTGCGAAGCCCGTTGCCCATACCCAAATGATTGGATGATTTTTTCATTGCCAACCATCTCTTCAATATACGAAGTCAATTGCTCCCGCGTCTGCGTCATTTTTTGGAACATATGATACGAATGTTTAGAAATCCATTTAGCAACAAAGAAACTTGCTGGACTCATCAAAACGATCAATACACTGATACCCACATGAATACGAAACATGAATAAAATGGTGATCACGATCGTAATGATACCCGAAAACAGTTGCGTAAAGCCCAACAATAAACCATCGGAAATTTGATCCACATCCGCAATCATACGTCCTAGAATATCACCAATTCCATGATCATCTAAAAAGGATAACGGTAAATGTTGGATCTTAAACATGATCTGAGCGCGCATATCTTTGACAATGGAATAGGCCATGTGATTGTTCATCACATTCATCACCCAAGTTGCTGCCGCATTGATCAGGATCAAGATGCCAATTTTCGTGCCATACGTGGATAATAGGACCAGATCCACATGCCCTTTCGAAAGCATACAATCAATGCATTGTCCAAATAAGATGGGAATGTATAACTGTGTCACGACCGATACCACAGCCAATCCAATACTCAAGATCAAAAAGAACCAATAGGGTCTTACATACTGCATGAGTTTATGAAAGGTTTGCGATGTTTTCATGCGATGGCCTCCTTAGGATATTGCGATGCATAGATTTCTTGATAAACCGGACAGTCTTTCATCAATTGATCATGGGAACCGGTACCAACCAAACGGCCCTGATCCAAAACTAAGATCGAATGAGCCGAACGAATCGAACTAATTCGTTGACTCACAATGAAGATGGTCATTTTCCCCGTCAAATTTCGTAAGGCTTTTCGCAAATTCGCGTCAGTTTTGAAATCCAGTGCACTGGCACTATCATCTAAAACAAGAATATCCGGTTGTTTCACTAAGGCACGCGCAATGGTCAAGCGCTGTCGTTGTCCACCCGATAGGTTTTTTCCTCCTTGTTCCAACACAAAATCAAGCTGTCCGGGTTTATTGGCAACCACATCTTTGGCCTGGGCAATTTCTAAGGCGCGCCATAAAGTGGCATCATCGGCATGGGGATTGCCCCATTTTAGGTTCTCGCGAATCGTGCCAGAAAAAAGGACAGAACCTTGCGCCACATACCCGATCTTTGCGGTCAATTGTTCTCTCGGATAGGCTTTGACATTTTCACCATCAACAAAGATCTTTCCCTGACTGACTTCATAATAGCGTCCCATCAGTTGCATGATCGTTGACTTTCCCGATCCGGTTGAGCCAATCACGCCAATAGTTGATCCTTTTGGAATTTCAAAGCTCATATCGTGGATCACACTTTTCGTATCATAGGCAAAGGATACATGATCAAAGCGGACCGCTTGTGCACTGTGGATTTGTATCGATTTTGTTTCATAGTGCATATCGTTATGCGTATCCATGATGGCTTCAATACGTTGACTACACGCGATGGACTTATCGATCGTCACGATCAAGCTCGCTAATTTAATCAACTCAATAATAATTTGAGCCATGTAGTTATATAAAGCAACCATGTCCCCTTGGGCCATGTATCCTTCCTGAATTTGAATGGCGCCCACCTGTAATAATACGATGATTGCGAAATTGATGATGATATAAGTAAACGGATTGATCAATGCTGAGATCTTTCCTAAGAATTCATTCGCATTCGTAAACCGATCATTCTGTTTGTCAAAGGAGGAAATTTCATCTTCTTCTTTACAAAAGGCACGAATGACACGAACACCAGTTAGATTATCTCGTGTCATTCCTAATAAGGTATCCAGATGTGACTGCACTTTTTTAAATAAAGGAATGCTGATCCGCATGATTAAATAAATCACAACACTCAATAAGGGAATCGCAATCACAAAGATCAATGCACATTTCACATTGATAAAAAAAGCCATGATCATGGAACCAAAAACAATAAATGGACTTCGTAATAAGAGTCGTAGGCTCATATTGATGCCCGTTTGTACTTGTTGCATATCGCTGGTCATACGTGTGATCAAGGTATTGACACCCAATGTATCGATTTCCTTATACGATAACGATTGAATATGATCAAACATGGCTTGGCGTAGATCGGTTGTTGTGCCAACCGCTGCTTTTGCCGCAAAATATTGGGCCACAAAACTAAAACCTAGACCCAAGGCCGCTAAAACGATCAACAAAATCGTTCCTTGGCAAATTACTTGTGTATGATGTTGATGGATTCCTTGATTGATGATCCAGGCAACGATCAAAGGAACAAAAAGATCCATGAGAGCTTCTAATAATTTAAATATAGGTGCACATATCGCTTGTTTTCGATAGGCACGTAAATAATGGAATACGGTTTTCATTGTTCTCACCCTCTTGTAGGGGTATCGTATCATATGTTAAAATATATAAAAATTATATATTTTATATATTTATTATTTAGAAAGAATATACCATGAATTTAAAACAACTTCAGATTTATAAGACCGTGGTGGAACAAGGAACGATGTCCCAGGCAGCCAAAACACTGCATATGAGTCAACCACCCCTTTCCTTACAAATCAAGCAATTGGAAGAAGAAGTAGGTGCACCCCTTTTGATTCGAGGCCCACGACATGTCGAATGTACCGAATTGGGAGATCTTCTCTATCATCGGGCATGTACCATTTGTGATCTTGTTCAAAACACCAAACAAGAATTGTTTGATCAGCAACATGGCAAAACGGGTACGATTCATCTAGGCATCGTGTCCAGTCTACAAGATTATGTCTTGGATACATGGTTACATCCATTTATCCAGATCTATCCCAAGATCCATTATGAGATCTTTGAAGGAAATACCTATACCTGTCTAGATGCTTTGCGACATCATATCATTGAAATCGCGGTCGTTCGGAGTCCTTTTCCTAACGATTCCAATATAGAAATCATACAAACAGCTACGGAGAATTTTTATTCAATTGGTAGTACAAGACCCCTTTCCATCCAAGAACTCAATCATATACCTTTACTGGTTTATCGACGGTGGAAAGAATTCTTTGATCAAATCTTGGATACACCGCATTATTTTTGTGTCAGTGATGATGCTAGAACCTGTATAGAATGGGCACGTCATGGCTATGGTATTGCGTTGGCACCTGCTTCGATCGCCAAAAAAGAAGCCAATGCCTATCCGATCCAGGATCTAGATATGCAATCCAACATTTGTATCGTCACTTCAAAAAACACCTACATTTCAACCAGTGCCCATGCTTTATTGGAACACATAAAAAACCAGTGAATCCGGATTGGATTCACTGGATGTGGCTTGCGACATCACTAAAATCTTGAACGATTTCTAAGCATCCCATATATTGGTCTTGTTGATCATACATCGCTACATATTGGATACGCGTATTCTTGACCCATCGTTCGACTTTGGTTTGTTTATGGGCTTTGAAGTCCGCTAACATTTGTTTGACCATTGGCTGCACACGAGGTGGATGGCAACTATATACTTTTCGATTCAAAGCTGTCTTTGGACGTGCAAATACACCATTGGTGATACTGAAAAAACGATTCATATCATCGGCATCGATATAGGTCAATTCAACGGGCAAAGCTTGACAAATGGCTTCGAATTGCGCAACGGTGAGATCACCATTTTCAAAATGGAGGATACCTTCACTGATGGGGCGTCGATACGTTTCTGCTTCCGGCCAATTGGCTGCTACCGCAATAAAGGCGTTGCCATAGATAGGCATATCTTGATAGATCTGATACCACATTTCTTGACTGAATTTATCCAGTGCTAACGGAAATAAGATCTGATTTTCTTTAAAAATCATTTCTTCAATACGCGAACGATTATTCGGGATATCCTGTAAGATCTCATCATCCACGCCCCACATCACTTGATTGGGTCCTGGATAGCCAAGAGCATCCAATTGGGCAAGGATCAATTCTTCTTTTTTCTTATAATGTTTTTTCAATTCCACATAAGGAATCTCTTTGTTTTGATCCAAGTACTGTTGTAAGATCTGATTTTCTAAACGAAAGATAGAAATGGGATGGCCCGCAGGCACCTCACCATGGATTTGGGCTTCTGTCTTGCCATGGAACAGTGCCGAATGCACATCGCACAATCGTTGTACTTCAGGTACGGGCATGCCTTTGTTGATGAGTTCTTGTTCGGCATTGGCAATTTCTTGAACGGGCACGTTTTCATATCGTTTGGCAAAATCCGCACGAACACTTTCTAGATCTTCTCCATTTTGTAAACGAAGGATGTAGGATTCCAATTCATTGGATGGATCAATTGCAACGTTTTCTACTTCTTGAGAGGCAAGTTCATATCCATGGGTCGCAAATGCAGCTTGGATCTTTTCCCATGGAATGCCTTTGATTTGTGCTCCCTTTTCTAAGGTCATGATCTTCCCTACGGTCTGAAGCGCAACGGGGTTGGCTAGATCCTTAAATCCCAATTCGATCATGATGGGTTTGATTTCTGGATATGTCGAAATTAAATCAGCAACTTTACGTGTTTTATCTATTTGAATCATATGTTTTACCTACCTTGTAAGCATAGTCTAACAGATTTCTCCATAGACATTGTTGGATTTCCAACAAAAAAGTGAGTATTTTTCATACTCGCTCCAAGGCTTTATTCAACACCAATGATAAATGGATATACCGGTTGTTTGCCTGCATGAACTTCCACTTCGGCATCACTATTTTCCTCAATATAATTGGCAAGTTCATTAGCTTGGTCTTCGGTTGCATCCTGACCATAAATTAACGTAACAAGTTCACTGTCATCATCCAACATCGTATCCAACAATTTCTTGCTGGCTTCCATACAATCCGGCACACTGGCCGCTATGGTCTTCCCATAGATGCCCATGTATTCCCCTTTCTTGATGGCACGGCCTTCATAGGTCGTATCTTTGATGGCATAAGTGACTTCTCCCGATTTCACATGATCGATTGCTTCTTGCATTTCACTTAAGTTGGAATCTAGATCAGCATCTGGATTGAACATGATGCAAGCAGCCAATCCTTGCGGAATGGTTTTTGCTGGTAAGACATGAATATCTTGTCCTTCACACACATCTTTGGCTTGTTGGGCCGCCAAAACAATATTGGAGTTATTTGGCAAAATAAAGATATGATCGGCATTTAATTGATCCACAGCCGAGACAAAATCTTCCGTGCTTGGATTCATCGTCTGGCCACCGCCAATCACAACGTCTGCACGATATTCTTTGAACATTTCATCGATTCCAGACCCTGGGGCCACCGTAATGATCGCATACGTTTTATGTTCTGCTTTCTTTTGTGGTGCTTCGATTTCTTTTTCCAATTCTTTGGCTTCTTCCAATTCAACGATGTGGTCATGTTGCTGCTGCATGTTTTCTACTTTGATCTTCACAAATTTGCCTTGACGACGACCCATCTTCAAAGCGGTATAGGGTTCGAGGGTATGCACATGCACCTTGACTAAATCATCATCTTGTACACAAACAAGGGAATTACCGATGGAAGCTAATTCATCACGGAAACCTTCTTCTGAGAAATTTTTCTTACCGGTCTCACTCAAATGAAGGATAAATTCCGTACAGAAACCATATTCGCCTTCCCCATCATTCTCTACTTTGGTTTGTGCAGCTTGTTGGCTGGTTTGAATGTCTTGTGCTGCCACTGGCTTTCCTTGCATCGCCAAAAGAAAGCCTTCTAAAATGGTACACAATCCTTTTCCACCACTATCGACAACGCCAACTTCAGCTAATACAGGTAATAATTCTGGTGTGCGCTCTAAGGAAGCATTGGCTTCTTCGACCATCTTGGCCATGACAGCTGTACAATCTTTGACTTCTTCTGTCACGGTATACGCATAGGTATAATCGGCAGCTTCGCGAACAACGGTCAAAATCGTCCCTTCGACAGGGCGCATGACGGCACGATAAGCCACGCGTGAACCATTGACCAAGGCATGGGCAAGCTGCATCGCATCAATCGTTTCGTTTTCTTCTAAAGATTGATAGATACCGCGAAATATTTGTGAGGTAATGACACCTGAGTTACCACGAGCTCCCATTAATAAGCCCCGTGATAAAGCTTTCAATATATGGCCGATGTGATCTTCTTTGACATCTAAAGCGGCTTTGGCGCCGTTGGTAAATGTCAATGTCATATTGGTTCCTGTATCTCCATCCGGTACGGGGAAAACATTCAATGCATCAATTTGTGCGGAATGATTCTTCAAATTGTTCATACCGGAACGCAACATATCTTTTAAACTTTGTCCGTTAATTTGTTCCATCATTCTTACTCCCTACTTGGCTACTCGTACACCTTGCACGGTGATATTGACTGCTTCCACTTTGATTTCCAAAGTCTTTTCAATCACATACTTCACTCGTTTTTGCGCTTCTTGTACGATTTCACCCAACTTAATTCCTTGTAGGGCGATAATATATAGATCCAATACCAATCCATTCTCTTGTTGACGCACGATCACACCACGAGAATAGTTTTCTTTTTTCAATAATTCAGCCCAACCATCACGAACGAGTTTCTGACTTGCCATGCCGACAACACCATAACACTCCGTGATCGTACCTCCGGCTAAAGAGGCAATCGCATCTAATGAAATGGAAATATTTCCATATTCGGTTGATTTATTAATTGGCATAGAGTTACCCTCCTCTTATATCAATCCTTATTATACCTATTTCTGTAAACTAAGACAAATTATTCCGAAAGTGGTTGTAAAGATTGGGTCGTATCATCCCACACATAATAGATCCCACTATTTGGATCCATATAGTAACCGCTTGTCGAATCATAATACAGCCCAGTTGAATCATCCCATACAAGGGTTGAATTATCTGTTGTGGTCGTATCTTGTGTCGTTGCATCTTGTGTTGTCGTGGTCGTTGTCGTATTGGCATCACTGGTCTGCGTATCGGAAGAAGTCTCTTGTTTTTCCTCGGTTTTCTTGGATGAAGAACTTGTCGATTTCTTACTATTCAAATCATCGCAATTGATTTTTTCAATCGCATGATTGGTGCTATCCAATAATAGACAAACATTCTCGCCTTGTAAACGAGTCAACATGGCTTGGTATTTTGCCATCATGACCAATGAGCTGATTGATGTATAAACAACATTCCCATCTTGCATAGTCATTTTGATCATATTTTTATCAAAAGACGTTTTATAAGGAACCATTTCAGCAATTTTTTCAATGACCGATCGGGTCAGGGTCTTTTCATTTTTCTTAAAAATGGCACAGATCTTTTTGCGCTGTGTGCCACTAAATCCATTCAATAAAGGAAAATGTACGATCGTGGACATGTATGCTTTGTCGATCGGAATGGATTCATTATCGATGGTCAACAAATAATATTGACTATTTTTTGTATAATAACCAATCACTACTTTTTCTTGGACATGGACCAACAATCGGCCATTTCTACCTTTTTGTACATAGACATCTTTGACCAATGGCATTTTTTCAATGCGCTTTTCATAGACCATCGAAGGTACAAGCCACATCCGTGACTGATAACTCATACCCGCCAAATGGTATATTTGGTGATCGGTCAAATAATAATTTCCCGTGCAGCTTAAAACATGGGCCAAAGCATCAAAGGAAAAATAATATACACCAAACGATGTCAAAGCCATCACTAAGACCGTTAAAAGGATGCCCGTTCTGAGTGACATGTTTCTTAGCCATCTACGCCAACGAGTTACCAATTTAATTGCTCCACTTCTGTAATCAAAGAAATACCATATTTTTCTTTTGCTTCTTGTCGAATTATTTGAATCAGATCACGAATATCACTAGCCGTTGCGGTGTTATTTTCATTCACGATAAAATTACTGTGTTTATCCGATACTCTGGCACCACCAATTTGATAGCCTCGATATCCCATTTGATCAATTAATTTCCATGCGGGAATGGATTCGGGATTACGAAAAACACTGCCTGCACAAGGTTTATCCAAAGGTTGTGTATTCATTCGACGTTGACGACGTGAATTCATCAAATCACGTATTTCCGTGGCATCGCCTGGATGCAACTGTAAACGAGCGCCGAGAATGACCCAATCTTTATGTTTTTGAAAAATAGAGTAACGATAGCCAAAATCCAATTCATTTTGATGGATCCATTCAATACGGCCATCTCGTAATGCCAATACATCTTGAACCACATGGCTCATATCACTTCGATAGGCCCCGGCATTCATATATAAGGCACCGCCTACAGAGCCAGGAATTCCACTGGACCATTCTAGACCAGTCAAATTTTTCTTCATGGCTTCCACAGAAATATTGATGATGGAACAACCTGCTTGACAAACCAAGGTTCCATCGGGTTCAAAATAAAAATCATTTAATGAATGATCTAAATTAATGATAGCGCCATGAAAAGGGGCATCACTAAATAAGATATTGGAACCGCGACCGATCGTATAGAAAGGAATGTTGGCTTCTTCCAATAGATAGATCACACGCATCAAAGACAAAAAATTATCAGGATAGATATAATAATCAACATTACCACCTACGTGATAAGTTGTATGTTTACTCATTGGTTCATTTGTTTTAATATTCGCATAGGTTTCTAAACGTTCGATCATTGACATTTGGGGTCCTCTTTTCTATTTGATCAAAGACTCACACAAAGAAATCATATCGTATGCGGCTTGAGGTTTCCCTAGTTTCCGCGCATTTTTAGATACTTCAGCCATTTCCACTGGATCTAAAAATAAAGTTTGGATCGTTTTCGATAAGGTATCTGCATTTAGATCCTTTTCTTCAATCATATAGGCAGCGTGTCGGTCTACAAGCTGTCGTGCATTGTAGTATTGATGATTGGCTGCTACATAAGGTGATGGAATCAAAATGGCTGGTATACCCAAAGCCGTCAATTCGGCAATGGTGGTTGCCCCAGCGCGACAAATCAATCCATCGATCTTTTTATAAATTTTTAATGTATCTACATAATCAACAACGTGAATATCTTTCACGCCATCAAACATATGAATATCTTTACTGTTATCTTTTCCACACACATATAAAAACTGCAAAGAAGTCGTATCCACACTGCTCAATGCGTCTTTCATCAATGCATTGACACTGCTCGATCCCAACGATCCCATCATCACTAAAATCGTCTTTTTCTTTGGATCCAAGCCTAAAGAATCATAGTAGGTAGGATCCAATGGCGCTTTTTTGGCAATCGTTGCTCTTGGATTTCCTAACAAATGAATCTTGTTTTTGGGAAATACTTCTTCACACTTTTCATAACACGTTACGATCGCATCGACACGATTCATCACCAATTGATTGGAACGACCCACGATGGAGTTTTGTTCATGGATCATCGTTGGAATATGCAAGCTGCAAGCAGCCATCATGACGGGGGCACTCACATATCCACCAAAGCCAATTACGATATCTGGGTCAAATGCACGCAAATATCCCTTGGCTTTTTGACGTGCCAAAACCAACTGGCCAACGGCTCTTCCTTTTTGAAAGGCATTACCGACCAATCCGGATGTATGTAACGACAAAAATCGATAACCTAAGGATGGAATCACTTGGGCCTCCATCCGGTCATCATTTCCAATAAATAAAATTTCACATCGAGGATACAACGAACGAAATGTCTCGGCCAATGCCACGGCTGGATAAATATGTCCGCCAGTACCCCCAGTTACTAGACAAATTTTCATAACGTAAACCTTCATTACTATAACACAAATCAATCACTAACGGTAATTGGATCTGTCCATTCTTGCATAACGCCTGTTAATACATAACGCTGATTGGAATGGAAGCCATAATCCAAGTTACAAGTTGATAAAGAGACAAAATGGGCTGATGTGGTATCGACAGCTCGACTATACATCGCTTCATTGACCCATTTTGCGAGGGTATCATCGCGATATGAACCAAAGGCAGTGGTATAGAATGCCGAAGAATCAGTCGTTTTCGCAAACGCATAAATCGTACATTTATAATTACCATTGGGTGTCAATAAATAGAAGGCATCATGTTTATTAAAGAAACTTTCATCGGTAAAGTTCTTTAAATTGGTGAACATGCCACCGCCTTCAACCGAATGCCCATAGATAATGGAGTTATCATCCATAAATTGATTGTTTGCTTTATAATCCAAGAAAATCGATCCATAGGGACTGGATTGTTTTCCCATCGTATGATCGAGATAATAGGAGTTATCGCTTCCTTGGACCACAGGAAAATTAATATCACATCCTGGTACATATAACCAAGCAACAATATCTGGAGAAGATTGTTGGAGCGCATTCCAATCTGGATTCAAAACTTCAGTATTCTCGCTATTCTTTGTGGCCATTTTTTGATAGGTTTGTGTTTCTTGTTCGATTTGATGCTTGTCCTGATAGATTTGATACAAATGAAAAGCACTATATCCAAATACACCAATACATACAAGCAATATGATTCGATAGATCCATTTTTTCATATTCCAATTGTACAACACTTTCTAGTTACACTTCAATCGCATAGCTTGGGCAGAATGTTTCCTGTGGCTTTAGGAGAATCGTTCCTTCGCGGTGATAGAAATCGGTCGTGTTTGGATCAAAATCGGCATGGCTCCACCAGGGTTCAATACAAATAAAATCGGAAGGTGTCGGACTAGACCAAATCGCTAAATATGGATAATCCTGAACATGTAAACGTAAGACTTTTTCATCCTTGTGCATGAGTGTCAATGTTTGGCTATGTAAGCCTCGATAAATCATCGTCTTATATTTTTCAAGATTCAAACGATTGAGTTGCCATCCTTTTGTATTTACTTTTTCCCAATGTGAAGGTGTTTCATACATGTGCAGTTGTTCCAAATGGGTGTTTCCATCAAACGAAAGAAAATAAGAAGAAAAGGGTTCGTGCAATTGAAAGCCAGGGTGTAACCCAAATCCAAAAGGCATTACTTTGGATCCGGTATTTTCAATCCGATATTGGATCTTTACTTGATGATCGACCAATTGATATTGAATTTCATAATGAAAAGCAAAGGGATATTGTTTCAAAGTGGCTTCATTGGCATCCAAAGAAAAAATCAATCGATCCTTTTCTTGTCTTCCCTGCAAGGAAGCATAGCGGATCAGTCCATGGTTTTTCATGGCATACGTTTGTCCATCGATCTCATACGATCCCGTATAGGTATTCCCAACCAGGGGAAACAACGTTGGATTTTTTCCACCCCATCCTTGGTTTCCTTGATACATGATTTCTTCTTGGGTTTGTTTGTTGATCAAATGTTGAATTTCTCCACCGGCTTCGATACATTCCAAATATAAATATTCATTCTCTAAAATATAACTCATTTTAAATGCTCCTTCACAAATGTTGCGATTCCGGTATCATGCACAGAACCACAAATTACGTTAGCGGCTTGTTTGCAGGCAGGACTGGCATTGGCCATCGCAATGCCTATATCGGCTTTTTCTAACATACACACATCATTATCGCCATCACCAAAACATAAAATAGGCGATAAATCAGAGAAATGTTGAATGGCTAACCATTTATCGACATGTTTGGCTCGTAGTTCCATACATCCTGGAAATACGGTGGCCATACAATCTACAGCTAAGGAAGGGGCATGTGATTCGATCATGATATTATAGACCGATTCACCCTGCCAGGGCTTGACTTCCATATGCATAAAATACAATTGCCAATAGGCCTGCTTCATATACGATGTGATCCATGAATTGCCCCAATAGGAACCGAAAGCGCTGCTGTATCGCCAACAAATTTGATGGGTTTCGCAATACGAAGCAATGCGCGAAACAATGTGAGCATCGATTGGAAAAGCCGATCGTAAATGCATGGTTTGATCATAGATGGAGGCCCCTCCATCTAATACATACGCATCAAAGCCTACATGCATTAACGATCGTGGCAAATGGGCCAATTCCGCTTGAGATCGACTGCTATTCAATGCAAGAAAATAGTCCTGTTCTTTTAAGGCGTGCAAAGCATCTATGGTTTCTTGTGATACTTCATGAAAGGGATGGGCATATAAGGTTCCATCCACATCAAAGAAACAAGCGGGTTTCATCTTATTCTACTTCACAGAAGGCCTTGATCTTGTCCATGCGTTCCATGGTTTCATCAAATCCCAATTGGAACCAAGGACGTAATTTTTTGGCTGAAGTGGTATATCGTGTCACCCCGAGATCTTTATGTGGACGCAAGACCATGGCTTTTCCTTCTTGTTCCAATTGATCGACTTTATCCCATTGTTCCTTATAACGAAGATGACGATTTTTTAGATCTTCGACGATCACATCATCGTGATAGACATGTTTGGCAAGTCGTAATTGCCATTTTGGTGCTGGTTTACGAACATAGCCAATTTCTTTGGTAGAAATTACAATGTGCCGATCGTTGCCTTGGCGCAGACTTTGTTCAATACTGATCATGTCTCGAAGGCCGGCATCCATATAGCGCTGACCTTCAAATTCATAAGGATGCGCTAAAAGTAATAAGGCACAACTAGCAATCATCAAAGTTTGTGATTCATCCAAATGACTTTTATCAAAGTATTTGACTTGATGGGTATCTAAATTGTATAGTCCAAAATCCATCTTCGAGGAAGAAGACCAAAATTTTTCAAGATCTAATTTTTCTTTGGATTCAATGAAGGCATTGGTGGTTTCCAAACCATATAAAGAGCCTTCCTTTCGATAGGCTTTTAAACCAAAGACCATGGGTTGACTGGTTGCTTCGACACCGGAAACCTCTAGACGATAGGGTTGTCTAGATACATAGTTTGCGAGCATTTCACAACCAGCAGAAATGCCGACGGTATATGGTATATATATTTTTTCTTGTAAAAAAGCTTTTAGAACGCCTGCTGTATAGGCTGCTTTGGTGCCACCACCTTCTACAACTAGTCCCATTTTTTGATACATACTCTCACCTCATTGTTTATCATTCTAACATAGATATGTAAAAAGCGATGAAGATTCATCGCTTTTTTGTATGTAACATTTCGTTGACATGTTGAATTTGTTTTTGACTAGGTGGCTCAATGCCTTCCAATGGATAGTCCATGCCAAGTTGTTTCCATTTATAGGCTCCCAATGTGTGATAAGGCAAAACTTCTATGCGTTCGATATTGTGTAAGGAGGATAAGAACGCATCGAGTCGTTTCAATTCATCGTCGCTATCATTGATACCAGGAACCGTAACATGTCGGATCCAAACGGGTTTATGGATGGCATCTAAATATCGTGCAAATTCCAAGATGTTGGTGTTGGTCCATCCGGTCAGCGTTTTGTGTTTTGATTCATCGATTTGTTTGATGTCCAATAAAACCAGATCGGTCACTTTCATCAATTGTTCAAGCTTTGAAAAGAATGGTGCTTCTTTTGTGAATGGTTGTCCACAAGTATCCAGTGCTGTGTGAACACCTGCTTGTTTGGCCAATGTGAAAAGTTCGATAAGAAAATCGATTTGTAGGAGTGGTTCACCACCACTCACGGTGATACCGCCCCCTTCTTTCCAATAGGGACGATATCGTAATGCTTTTTTTAGGACATCCGAAGCAAATTCCGTCGGTGGTGTTTCTTTCCAAGTATCCGCATTGTGACAAAATTGACAACGCATATGGCAGCCTTGCATAAAGATCACATAGCGAACACCAGGTCCATCGACCGAACCAAAGGTTTCAATCGAATGAATGCTTCCTTTATAGTGATTCATGGCATGTTCTAGAGATGACATCCAATTGTTGTTCGCGTGTCAAATCAATAAACTTGACGGCATAACCCGAAACGCGAATCGTGAAGTTTTGATATTCTTCTTTTTCTGGATGTTCCATCGCATCTTTTAATTTTTCAACACCAAATACATTCACATTCAAATGATGGGCACCTTGATCAAAATAACCGTCCAAGACATGTACTAAGTTGTCAGCTCGTTCTTCATCGCTATGACCCAGTGCACCTGGATTGATCGTTTGGGTATTAGAAATACCATCCAAAGCATATTCATATGGTACTTTTGCGACAGAGTTCAAAGATGCCAACAAACCATTCTTTTCAGCGCCATAAGAAGGATTGGCTCCTGGTGATAATGGTTCTCCGGCTTTACGTCCATCTGGCAAAGTTCCAGTCGCTTTTCCATAAACGACATTGGAAGTGATCGTCAAGATCGATGTCGTTGGTTCACTATCACGATAAGTGTGATACTGACGAATCTTATTCATGAATGTTTTTAACAACCATACCGCAATATCATCAGCACGATCATCATCGTTACCATAACGTGGGAAGTCTCCTTCAATGGCGAAGTCTTTAGCAATGCCTTTTTCATCGCGAATTGCTTTGACTTTGGCATATTTGATAGCACTTAAACTATCTACGACATGACTAAAGCCGGCAATACCGGTCGCAAAGGTACGACGTACATCGGTATCGATCAAAGCCATTTGCGCGGCTTCATAATAATATTTATCATGCATATAATGAATCAAATTCAAGGTATTGACATAGACTTTAGCTAGCCAATCCATCATTAGATCGTATTTATGCATCACTTCATCATAATCCAGATATTCACTGGTGATTGGTTGATATTCTGGCCCTACTTGCATGCCGGTCTTTTCATCAACACCACCATTGATCGCATACAATAAACATTTTGCTAAATTGGCACGCGCTCCGAATAACTGCATTTCTTTTCCAGTTTGAGTAGCGGACACGCAGCAGCATACACTGTAGTCATCACCCCAGATAGGTCGCATCACGTCGTCGTTTTCATATTGGATCGAACTGGTTACGACGGAGATTTTTGCCGCATATTTCTTGAAAGGTTCTGGCAAGCGTGAAGAATATAAAACGGTCAAGTTTGGTTCTGGACTTGGTCCCATATTTTCTAATGTATGCAAGAATCGGAAACATGTCTTGGTGACTTGGCTTCTGCCATCTTGGCCAAGACCTGCCACATCCAATGTTGCCCAAACTGGATCCCCAGAGAATAATTGATTATAACTAGGAATTCGCGCAAATTTTACCATACGGAATTTCATGGTCATATGGTCTACAATTTCTTGAATTTCAGATTCTGTGAATGTACCATTTTCTAAATCTCTTTCGAAATAAATATCCAAGAACGTAGAGATTCGTCCTACGCTCATAGCTGCTCCGTTTTGTGTTTTGATGGCAGCTAGATACGCAAAATATAACCATTGAGCTGCTTCCAAGCCATTTTTTGCTGGTACGGAAATATCAAATCCATAATCGGCAGCCATCTTCTTCATGTCTTTCAAAGCTTTGATCTGATCAGCTAATTCTTCTCGTTGACGGATGACCGTATCGATCATATTTCCTGCACCACAACGAGCAAGATCCTTTTGTTTTTCTTCAATCAAGAAATCAATACCATATAAGGCAACACGGCGATAGTCTCCTACAATACGACCACGACCATAGGTATCTGGAAGACCAGTAAGAATCTTATTGTGTCGGCATAATTTCATTTCTGGTGTATATGTTTGGAAAACGGCATCATTATGTGTCTTATGGTATTTTGTGAAAATTTCATGTAACTTTTCACTTGGTTTATAACCATATGTCGTACAAGCTTCTTCACTCATACGGATTCCACCATATGGCATAAAAGCACGCTTTAATGGTTTGTCTGTTTGTAGACCAACGATCTTTTCTAATGATTGATCCATATAAGCTGCTGGATAGGCAGTGATGGAAGAAACGACTTCCGTTTCCATATCCAAAACACCTTTATTGGCTCGTTCTTCTTTTTGTAGAGCTTGTAGTTCAGACCATAATTGTGAAGTTGCTGAAGTAGGGCCTTCTAAAAAAGATTCATCCCCATTATAGGGTGTGTAGTTATTTTGAATAAAATCACGAACATTGACTTCTGATTGCCATTTTGTTCCGATAAATCCATTCCATTCTGTTCTCATATTTGTACCTCCTTGAATAGAACATTATTGATAAGTTAAGACTAACTTATAACAATTCCACTGTCAACTCATATACTCCTTTCTTCCCAGAGATACAAAAAAAGCCGTACCTCTAGACAAAGTTGCCCAGACGGTCGGCTATAATCTCTTATACTTCACGTGGTAAGCTCCACAATTCCGTCAGTCGTATAAGTACAGTCTCAATTTAACAAGAAGAATGATGAATTGTCAACCAAAAAGAGTATCATTTAAAAAAAACATATGTATAAGATGGATAAACATAAATAATATAAAATTAATTTATGCTGATAATTCACCTGCTCAAGTCATGATCAAATAATACCAATTTCAGAGTTTCCAATAGATACAATGCACACAGTTATTCCTAAATGATAGTTAGTTGTATAGCCTAACAATTGAAAACAATCGCATACAGCATCATTAGAAACAGATATCTGCATTAAATTGTATCTTCAAGAATTATATTAACAAGCCCTGCCTATGCAGGGATAACTGGAGTTCTTGAGCATCCCATTTATTGGTATTAGGATCATCCCCGCTTGTACAGGGATAACTCCGATGCACAGAAGGAAGCTGCATCGTATGTAGGATCATCCCCGCTTGTGCAGGGATAACTGTACTGATATGCATCCGACAGCTGGAACTCTAGGATCATCCCCGCTTGTGCAGGGATAACAGTAAAAATATGCTTTAAATAAAGATGTTTATGAAGAATCTTAATCAATTTTATTTAGTTTCTTCATAACATCTAATGTTAATCTGCAATCATCCAAAGCACGATGACTCTGTGTTGTTTGGATCCCTAATTTATTAGCAACCGTTTCTAATTTATAATCCTGAACATCTTTTAGTTTTTGAACTGCTAAATTCTCTACATCCTTTATTTTACGAATAGTACACTTAACTTTATGTTTATCACAAGCCTTCTTTAGAAACATGCAATCAAAATTTACATTGTAACCAATAATAACATTTCCTTTGATGAATTCCATGGTTTGTTTTAATGCCTGTTCAATTGCAATACTATTGGCATTCACTTCTTTTTCAGTGATGCCAGTTAGCAATTCAATTTTTTTTGGAATTCCGCCCAATGGTTTCAGAAGATAATCACATTCATCAATCACACTATCTTTTTCCACCTTGATTAGCCCTATTTCCAATAATTCATTTTTATTAAAATCAAGTCCTGTAGTTTCTACATCCAACAAGACATAACTATCTAATATATGACTATTTTTAGTCTTTGACCTCATATAATTATAGGACTTGCTGAAATGTGTGAGTTGTTCTTCTTTAGTAGTCATACTTGAAAGTATTGGCCTTTTCAACAATGATATACCCTCAAAATCAACTATTTCCCAAGATGCATTATGTGTTCGAAATTCAAAACCTTGTTCATTATTTGAACTATATACCATGGTTGCTTGACCAGATTTAATATTTTCACAGACTTTATCCCATAACAAATCACGAACTTTGGCACTCATTTTTCCTACATATACACCAGTGTGAATCTCAAACATCCATCGAGATAATGTTCCTCTTAAAGCTGGTGGACAATTTGTAATCGTTAGAACAACCATTATTGAAGACCTTCACTATATAAAATCCCATGCTCTTGTAAACCATTCAAATTATCCCAGAGATAAATACTGTCAGAATTATCATTCATTATAGGCATATCAAATAAGAATTTTATATCTGTTACCATTTGAGATAACAATTTCCTATTCTTAATTTCATCTCGTATTTTCTTTCTCACCTCAACTTCCAGTTCATCTGTTTTTTTTGATGCAATTTCAAAAGCAATTGGAATCGATAAATCTGCTTTGTATAAATCTGCAATATCGTAGACAAAGGACAAGGCATGTCCCACATGAACAAAGCCAAGGCCTGGAGAACATCCCAATGCACAAATCACAGAATGCACCAGTCCATATAAACAATAATTTGCAACTGAAAGTGCTTTGTTTACATCATCTCCTGCATCGAAATCCTCTGGTCGATATCTCCTTTTGTTCCATTCAACGCCCCATTTTGAAGCCATTTCCTTATAAACTTTTCGTATTCTAGTTCCTTCGTGGCTGCGAAGTTGTTGCATTGTTAATTGAGATACATCTTCACCAGGAAATCGCATTTGATACATTTTTCTGGCAACATGAAGGTGTTTTCTTGTATTACTGACATATTCTGCTTGTTTTTGTAAATAGGTGGAATTACTTGTCAACGGGCGTCCATAGGCATAGAATCGAACCCCATGTTCACCTACCCAAATTAGTGTTACACCACTATTGCCAACAAGTTCGACAGCATCATGAGTAATGGTAGTTCCAGGCCCTAATAAAAGCACAGAAATTGCATTGGAAGGAATGTAAACAATTCCATTTTTATCTTTGACGGTCAATGCGCCATCATCCCGATTCACCTTACAATGTTCTAAATATATAAAAGTCAACCTATCTTTAATCCGAGGCAATTCTTCGATCGTTGTCCTTTTTAAACTGTTAGTCATAGTACTATATTCGCATCAGTGTGAGCATACCCATACCGTATGCCTTCTCACGACCAATTCCTGCAATCAATGCTTGTTTTAATAACGTCTCATCTGTCACTTCCAAAACGCCCTCAAATGTAACAGCTTTAAATCTTACATGATATGCATTTTTTCCTTTTTTGAAGGAATACCATCTCTTATTTTTAATAAAAACTTCATCAACAATATGAAACCCATTTTGTTCAGCTTTACGTAAAATCCACTCTTGTAAATACTTATCAGATACTTCTGCTTTTATTTTTCCTCTACGTTCCGGATGGGCCTTATCACTTACTGATTGTGTAGGATTTGCCACTAAACGAAATTGCCATTTTTGGCCAGTTTTTATATGATCAATAAAAGTGTCATATGACAAACTTTCTCCTGTTTGATTGTCAAAACCGAATTGCTTTATCAAATGCATAAAATTCGGTTTACTTTCGCTTACAATCAATAAATACTGATTTCCTTGAAGTGTATCTATCCGCCATAATTTTCTTGTTTTTGTAGATTCTTTAAAAGCTGATTCGATTGCTCCATGAAATCTTGATAAAGAATGAAGCGCAATTTGAGTTTCTCTTTTATTGTGATTTAATTCTATTCTCGATAAATACAAGATATCACCTCAATTCTTTCATTGGATCATGCTCCTCAACAATGTCTGAAACAACCTCTTTTGGAGGCATCTCTTTTATAAATCGATTTCTATATTCCCTTTTAAAAGGTGAAAAAGATACAGGCACATCTTTAGATATAGATGTAGTTGGTGTTAGAGAATCCATAATAATTCTCAAATAACGAATATGGACCTTGTGTCTTCGCCATTTTGGTAATAACCATTCTTCACTTTTTAAAGCCGTGTAAAGATCATCATCAACAACTTTTAAGACAAGAGGAAGTGTTGGTGGACAAGATCTTCTACCTAAAAATAATGGGTATTTCGGATGACCTAAAGCATCAGCTATTTCTTTAATAAATCTTTCATTTCTATATTCTAAACCAACTAGAAAAATGGCATCTGAAAGATAATTACGATGTGAGATATTCGAATTGAATCCCTTTCCTAAATAATCACTCATTTCAGTCACTTGAAAATCAGAAAGTATCGTTCCCTGATAATCAATACGAACACCATAATTACATTGTGTTAAATCTTCCAAAGAGTCAGTTCTTGATCTACCTAGAGCTGCAGCAATCATGCCAACAATACCGCTCTTTGTGGGATAATAATCAGTATCTCGAATATCGAACTTCGATTTCGAACCCCAAGATTGTAATGGTGCACTTATTCTTAATAAAAGTGTACTCATACTTATCACTATTCCTCTTCAATAATTGTATTTTTTACATCACTTAGCATTTTTTGCAAATCTTCAGACTGGATAGGTTTTTCATCAAAAAGGTTTATTTGATCTCCAATATACCAAGATTTTTTTGGATAAGCATCATACATTTTATAAGTCTTATTTGCAAATCTAGTCAACACTTCAATGGATTCATCAACATATCCTTCTGTAGATGTTTTAACAGGACGCTCGAAAGCACCAACTAAATTAATCGGCTGATCATCTCGTAATGTAACATAAACTAGACTTGGTAAAGTTCTATTTGCAAAAGTATTTTGTTTGCCAGTTGGCATCGATACAACAAATGCTTGAATGAATTTTTTCACTACATCCGACAATATCTCAATTTCATCTAAATTCTTCTTCAATTCCTGTACATTTAGTGTTGCATAACGATATAAAGTTGATGAATTATATTCAACTGTACCCAAATGTCCAGCACCTGTATCATCATTATTAGCATCATCTACTGCTGTAAAATAATCAAATTCATTTTGTATTTCGTGCGTAGATATTGCATGTGCTACTTGACAAGTGGCATCATAATTTAGCGATGGTTCTTGTGCAGCCATGCGACCAAATAATAAGATGTCAATACTTGGATTGTTTTTGGCTGCTGCAGTAAATTCAGCTTTTTCTTGCTTAGATTTTGGCTCTTTCCACTTTCCATTCTCAAAATGATTCAAAGCTACATCAGCTAAAGCATCAACCTGTTTGTGACTGATAAAAAATAAAACATCTTTACTATTTTCTCCTTTAATGCCTGCCAATTCTAATGTTTTTTCTGCCACTTTACTTACTTCATCTTCACTAAGATCTACTGTACTTTTTTGTATAATCTGATCAATCAATAAATTCTTAACATTACGAGTACGAATCCCATTTGAATCAGCCGGAAACAATTGCTGAAATTGCTTTCTAATTGCTCTTTTCCAAGCTTGTGAAGATACTCTAGATCGCAATACTCCACCGTAAATAGCAGTTTTAGGACTTCCCGTATCATCACGGTTTATGCAGTTAGGTGGTAAATTTTGGATAACATGTACGTCAATAAATCGGTTTTTTTCAGTCATTTTTTTTAGCTCCTTTTCTATAAAAATCTCTAGCCCACTGAAGTTTTACACTTGAGGCATATTCGTCATATTGTAAAAGATAAAGATCTGTTGCAAGTTTTCCATAATCTAATGGTATTTTTTCGCTTTTTAATAAATATACAATTTTTCTAAGATGATATGAATATTCATCTCTATTTTTGGAAGTTGATAATGCACTTAATTGTTTTAAGACACGATTTTCTGCCCCTGCATCGCCTAAAGCATCTGACAGCATTCGTAAAGACTGCCCAATCTTTTTTCCCTTAATATGCATACATTGAGATGCAATATTCATACCTTGTTGATGCAATGCAAATAACGTTAATGCCGTATAACAACTCCATTCTTCTTTACTTGGCTCATCAGTATTTCCAATAAAATTTTCTGGCATGTCTTCATACAGTATGCCCCATAAATCAGGCATCTCACCAGGATTCTTTCCAATACCCCTACGTAACCATGCCAACTCAGCATTCCCCTGTGAACTTCCTTCTAATTGTTGCAAATAAAATATTTTTTTATTTACAAACGACATAATTTCTTTGCTTCTACTCATGATCTTCTCCTTTTAAAATTGGATAAATTTTATATATATTATTTGAATATTTATTCAGAATATCTGGTAAAGCATATATTTTATTTTGAATTTCTCGTTGTTCAAATAGTTCTGTATTAAATCTCCAAACATATTCTTCAACAGTTTTCAAAGCCATATTTAATGAAATTTTTTCCCATTTTATTATTGTTTCCATTTCATCAGAAGTATTTGGGTCAATGCTTAACAACCATTCTTTAAAAAGGGTGTTGATTCTAAAATAATAATCTGACTTTAATTTATTGCTTATATTAGTGTTTACTTGACCATAAAGAAATTTAGAAATATCCTTTGCACTATTATTAATTTGTTGAGCTACACTTTGACAATTCAATACTTCTTTTGAAATCATCTCGATCCATATAACGCCTTTATCTGATAACAAATCCGAAGAAAGAGATAGACTATCATAGTACATTTCATCGAGAATAAATTTTGTGCTTCCATAATATCTTTGTCCTACAGAAACTATCTTTACTATATTCGAAATGGATTTGGAAGATATTCTTGTTTCTCTATCGTTTTTATCATCTAATTCATTTTTTATTTTTTTTATCCAACATATTAATCCAGGCTTGCGTACTTTTTCTTCAATGTCAAAAAGAGCTGGAAACTCCTGCCACGATTCTTTAGAAAAATCATGTGTTTTAGGTCTAATGCCTTCTTTCTTGACCTCATGCCAGATCGTCATTTGTTCTAGATCAGTATCTAAACTATTAACTTCACCAATCATTGATAGAAATTTACCAACAAATCCATTATTGTTTTTTAATTCTACCCGTCTGCACTGCATCGTATAGTACTGTGGCAAATTGTCTGGATATATTTCTACATACTGTTGATCATCCGGTTGCATTTCCCAAATCGGATTTGGATTACCAAAGGCTTCATTGCCATTTTTTAATAAGGTAGAATTGAGCATAATGGTTTCATATAGATTGCTTCCTTGGATATAAAAAAATCCCAATAACCCTAATGGACCAACACATGAATGTATATCTCCCGGCATATTCGGATCTTTTTGATATTTTTTAACATTGACCGAATAATTTTGTAAAAAGATCAACCATCGTGCAGCTTCATCATAATCTAATCTTTCTAAACACTTACTTTCACGCAAACTAAAATGATGTCGAGTTGCTGGATTATTACTTTCTTTTAGATCACCAAATAAACATTTTGCATCATATTCAGTCCCTTTATTTAACCCACCATTCTGAAAAAACGGATATGTATCATCAAATAGCCAGAATCTATCTTCATATTTCGTAAGATACTTCTCATATATAAAATATGGAAATTGTCCCAATTGCCAATAATCAATCCATCGTTTAACAACATTATTTGGGTCATCATCTTCGGTTAGTAATATTTCGTCTCCATGAATATCGTATCGATACATTATCGTGATTGAAACGGACAAGAGTAGTCGCAGCATTGCTGCATTTTGTGTTTCTGTTTCACCAGCTAATGCACTATATTGGTGCGCATTTTTAAATAAAGTCAATAATGAAACTTTTGTTTCCGTAGAATCTGGTAGTAATACCTTTATCCATGGTTCTTGTAATAAATTGAACTCTTTTGCTTCCATTTTATTTGTTCACTCCTTTCTCTTATACGTCAATCCAATATCTTTGTCATAAAACAATTGATACCCATTCAAATCAGCATGTTGATCTTCGTCCAGCAAGAGTATGAGTTCACCTTTTAACCAAGGAGATTCTTGCCAAGACAATAAATATTGTTTATTAAACCGCTCTAATTCATTAATTGTTTTTTCTATGTTCCATTTCATTGTTAATACATGAGGTAATCTTATTCTTTGGGATGCGATTTTTTGAGCATCGTCTTCTGATGGAACTATATTTGATCGAATTGTTAATTCTTTATTATCAACCAATCCAATCGTCTCATCATCCATCTTCTCTAATAGAATGACCTCTATCGAGGTATCCCCATTACGAACACTAGCTTCTGCTTCTCTTTCCTTAAAATTATTTGAATTTGAAAGCATTCCCATCAATCCCTGACGCATTGGTCTTGGCAATCTATACACATCTGCTAATGCTTTTAGTTTTTCTTGTTTTGTATTGTTTTGTTGTTTTGCTTCAAAGTATTTTTTATCATTCATTTTCAAATCATCATTTTCATCATATGTTTTTTGTACCAATGGTGAGATATGTTCAGGTACTTTTATCTCTGTTGGCAGCAACTTTTTTGTACGAAGCAAAAGATAGTTACCATATACACTTTTCGTTCCATCATCATAGTTTTTTTCATCATCCTGTATGATATAGAATTGAGGATCATTCAATTCAAGAGGACGATTTTTTCTATCATGTCGATGTAACCGTCCCATTCTTTGGAATAGCAAATCCATAGGACACAACTCAGAAAACATGATATCTGCATCATAGTCTAGGGATTGTTCCAATACTTGTGTGCCAATTACTATTGTTCCGTTTCTTTCTTTTGGAGTTGATGATTTTCCTATTAATTTTAGAATCGTTTCTTCTTTCTTCTGACGATCAGGATAAGTGAATTGCGAATGATATAATACGATATATTTATCAGACATTTCTTTTAATTTCATCATAGCTTGATATGTTTCCTGAGCATGTCTGACTGTATTAAAAATCAATACTGCACACCCACCATCCTGCAATTTTTCGCTTACTTTATCTATCAATTTGGAATAATATACATTCTTAATAAAGACATTCTTATTTTTAGATACAGTATTTATAGTCACCTGATTTATTTTTGATCCGTCCGTCCAAGTGATCAACGGATAAGCAATACTGTTTTCCCAGCCTGGACACATTATTTCTGGTTTGATTTTTTTATCGCCAAGATTATATTTTGCATATGCTTTCTCGTAGGCATTGATTAATTCAACACGTCTTTTTTTAGGCAATGTAGCTGATAATAAAATAACAGGTATGCCATATGCCCCCATCCACGTTAATGCTCTTGAAAGGTATTGATTCATATATGTGTCGTAGGCATGGCATTCATCAATAACAATGACTTTACTTGCCAATCCAAAATGGCGGAGCATGAAATGTTTTCTTCTTAGTGCCGCCATCAAGAACTGATCAATCGTGCCAACAACAAAATCAGCTAATAGTGCTTTTTTACGACCTTCAAACCAAGGATGTATGCGTATTCCACCTTCTTCATCTTCCTGCGTTAAGCTTTTCCCTTGGAACATAAAATCTTTATATTGTTGATTGAATTTTGCAGCACCATGTGCTAAACGAATAGAATGTACAAGACCTTCATCTTCATCTTTTGTTTCTGTTTCAGCCCATTGCAGCAGCCTTGGGAATAAGCCATTACTTGTTACCTGTGTCGGCATGCCCCAAAAAATTCCATCTTCATTGAATCGATTAGATAAAACATCGGTTCCAGCTAAGGCAGCTTCCGTTTTCCCAGATCCCATTGTTGATTCAATGATATATACACCGGGTTCTTCTACATTGTTTACAATATTTAAGAATTGAGATTGTACATCATTTGGCATAAAACCAAATTTTTCCTGAAAGATATCCGAATCCATATAAAAGGTGTTAGATTGCCATTTATCTGGAAAATTCAATTTATTAAACGCAAAATTTATTCTTTCTGAATATTCAATATCTATTCCATCCGAATCACAGTCTATTAACGGAAAGTAATACACATTGCTTGCAATCCAATCAGCTACAATCAATAATCCCGACAATACAACTTGTGCTTCTGGTGATAACTTAGGTACTTCTTCTACAGATGCAAATCCTGACAAATTCATTCCTGTTGCAACTATTTCGTTCCATAAACTCATCCAATTTTCATCAAATTTAAAATCACCAAAAAAATTCTGACAGTAGCTTTCCAGCCGCTTTGAACCGTTTTTTTCATCTGGGTCTATAGGCATTCCATGATGTGCTCCAATAATATTTAAAAAGCTGTCGTCAAAGGAATAATCAATAATATTGCTTGATAAGATCCATTGTCCTGCGTGTGCATGAGGGGTATCTCCGACAGATAAATATTTTTTTAATGGTAGAATGTTTAATCCTAAATAGTTCAAATGGTTTCGTTTTTCAGGAAGATTTTCACTAATCAATGATTGAAAATAGGATGTTGCCTTACCAATATCATGAAGATATCCGAGCAAATAGACAGTTTTATATAATACTTCTTCGGTTAATCCTATCGTATTCTTGACTGAATCAGCAACCCAATTCTTTGTAAGATACACCATTGTTTCTGCACAATCCGTACTATGCATCCATAATGGTAACCATTCCTGTGTATTATCTTTATTTGTCTTAGCGATTAAAGATTCATATAAATCATGATTCGAATACATAATTTTCGCCTTAAATTTCTAAGTTATTCAATTTATTTAAATTATAGCACAATGTATGTCCGAAAAAATGGACTAAGTTATTTATATTTAAAAAAAAACAATAAAATAGCCGACATCAAAAAATGCCGGCTACACCCACCATACAAGTAATGCCCCAACTTGTATACTATCCCTTTCCCTTATCACAGTTATAGTATACATTTTTATATGGGTAAATAATTGGACTTTAATCAATATTTAAGCTTGGATATGCTTTTTTAAGTCGTTCTTGTGCTTTTTTGATGGAAGAACCGCCACTAGTCATGAACAAATGGATCGTTTTTCCTTCTAAATCATTATGTTCAATAAAGCTATAAATAATATTCGGTGCACGATACCACCAAATTGGGAAACCTAGATAAATTTCATCATATTCATCTAAATCTACCTTTTCTTCTTTTAATTCAGGACGAATCTGTTCATCTTTTCCCTCTTGGCTTGAACGGGCTTTCGCATTCATCCAATCCAGATCTTCCTTCGTATATTTTACTTTTGGCACGATCTCATAAAGCTTAGCCCCTTTTTCATGTGCCAAGTGCTCTGCTTTCTGTTTGGTTGTGCCAGTTGCACTAAAATAAGCGACTAACGTTTTCATTTAAAGTCCTCCTTTTCTGGAATCGTATCCAGATTCATTTCTTTGGCCTTGCTTTTATTTTGCACAGCCTTTTCCGACCCCAATTCGATGGCCGTTCGATAATACCAATCCTTATAATCCAACTCTTTCATGTAATAATTCAATCGATCAATTTGATCTTGCACATATTCTCGTTGTGCCTTGATCAATTCATATCGGGCACTCAATGATTCATCCCCCATTTGGCTCAATCGCGCATATTCCTTGATACGACGAATAGGCATGCCTGTATTTTTCAAACAATTTAATACCCGCAACCAACCAAAATCTTTTTCTTCAAAAACACGCTTTCCATTGACCCGTTTCACATTAGGCAATAATCCTTCTTTTTCATAATATCGAAGGGTAGAAGGGGCTACTCCCATCATTGAGGCTACCTCTGAAATACTATATGTCTTGGCCATGATTCCTCCTTGTTTGTATCATAAAACTTAAAATATGGTTTAAGTCAATAAAAAAATGAAGTCATCCAGACCTCATTTCTTCATTCGTTCTTTGATTCGTTCCCAAAGTCGCTGCTTGACAATAGGACCTGAATTCGCAATCGCAGTTACCGGTAATTCGACCGCTGTCTTCTTTGTCACAGGATCGGTTCTTAAAAAAGCCATCAATAAATTGTGAAAATCCATTAAATTTCCTTTTTTCACTTCTTCAAAATTCACATCACCATTGATGGAAAAAGCATCAAACATCTGATCGACAAATGTCTTGCGATCGGCTTGATTGACATTTTTCATCCATTCATTGATTGATGTTGAAATCCATACACTTTGTGGATCTTCCTCTTTGGCTTCAATCAACCCCTTATGATCCACTTGCCAACTGGATAAACTATGCTGCATCGTACCCTGTGCATTGCTTTTGACAATATGGACATTGGAAAAATGCGGTTCAAAAATATTTCCCACGATACAATATTGGGGAATAACCCGCATGGTGATCGTATCGATACGTGCAGTCAATTCTGGATCCATCACATCTTTACAAAGTCCCGGCCCATCCAAATCATAGACAGCCTGAATGTGTGCTAAATTTTCTTCGATCAATTGCGATGTGCTATAGATGGCAAGATGCCCTCCTTTGGAATGGCCTGCTACATAATACCGTTTATGCGGCTGGATCTCACTTTCCAAATAAGCTAAAGATGCCGTTTGACTAAATGTCTTGGTAAAAGACATCATAAAATCTTCACGCCAACCAACGATGGAATCATCCGTTCCTTTAAACAGGATCAGATCGTGATCCTCATCGATTTGTAAGGTCATCGCCCCAAATTGAATATGTTCCTTTTCATCAAACGTATCCACATTGTTTTTAACCAACAACTGGCCATACCGATCCGATCGGGCAACCATTTTTATAAAGTCATCATGATCTTGTCCATCGGGTACCATCTGCATCGAATACGAAGATTGTTTCTCGATTAAATCACAAATCTTCATGGGCTCTTGTTGCCAGACATCTTTCATATCCAAATACGCAAATTGAGCCAGAACAATACTATCCATCACATCAAAGGGATGTTCATCAAAGGAAACAAATGCCATCCACTCGACATACTTCGTTAAACTCAACATAGATATCAACTAAGATTCCTTGACTAACTTTCCTGTCATATGGTCAATTTGAATCTCCCAACATAAGACGCGCGAACCGGCATTTTTGATTTCCTTTTCAATATACTCTTGATCATTTGTAAACTTCAAACACAATTGCCGACAAATTTCCAAGGCACGATCATGATCTTTCACTTCATGAATGGTTCCAAATACAATGACACTCTGAATATTCAAAGCCCATTCCCCTGCTTTGCGATACCCTTGATCATATACACAATATGATACTTTATTATTCTTTCTTAAGGCATCGATCTTGTGCCCCTCTTTGGCACCGTGGAAACAAATCGTTCTCGTTTTTTCATCGTACCAATGATCCAATGGCAATCCATATGGATATCCATCTTCCCCCATGATCGATAAAACCCCACGAGGTTGTTCTCTTAAGATACGAATACATTTTTCTTGAGAAATTTCTTGTTTGAAACGACGCATTTTTCGAAACATAAACATCCTCCTCTCAACAAAAAGACACAAATCATTTGGATTCATGTCTATTCTATCCTATTTTTACAACCATTTCTTGCCGGCATTCCAAGCCTGACCTACTTTTTTTCCAACTTCATAGTAGCCTCTTTGGAAATTATCAAACACCAATGCATGAAGCTTATCAACATCCACTTGTCCCTTTTCATCCAATACCGATTCATCAGCACATACATTGATGATTTTACCCACTACGGCATGAATGCTGCCCTCTACGATATCTTCTAATTCACATTCCATGCAAACCGGAAATTCTTCAATGATAGGCGCATTGACATGGGTACTTTTAACTACATGATATTTTGTTCTCTCAAACTTATCCTCTACCGTGTTGCCACTAGCCATGCCAAAATAATCTGCCACATCCATATGATCAACATCCGCAATCGATACGGTAAATGCCTTGGTTTTACGAATATTTTTTGTTGTCTTATGCCCCTCGCTAATAAACAAAGCAATCGTATCACTTGATGCAATTTGTCCCCACGCTGCATTCATGACATTGACCTTGCCATTTTCATCGTAAGCAGCAATCATCAATACCGGCATAGGAAAAACTGCCTGTTGAACACCCAAATCTTTTTTCATGATTCAACCTCCATCTATCTAAAGTATACGAAAGTCTTTTTGTTTCACAACTTTAATGACTGCATCCACATCAATTTGTTCGGCTTTTTCCAAAGATGGAATATCTCCTTGTTCGACAAAATGATCACCAATCCCAAATACCGTGATTGGTTTCCAAATCGTTCGGCGAACCGAATCCGATAAACTTCCCATTTGATCCGTTTCCCATACAAGAATCGGCAGATCCATCCGATTCAATTCGGTTAACATGTTTTGATCCACAGGCTTAAAGAAACGCGCATTGACGACAACCAAAGATAAATTTTCTTCCTTTGCTTTTTGAATCAATACATCCACTTTGGAACCATACGTGATCACGATACAAACCGGATGCGAACCCACGATTTCTTTGGTCCAAGAACCAATTGGAATACATGCAAAAGCAGTATCTGTTTTTTCTACATTGCCCCGAGGATATCGGATCGCAAAAGGATGTTTCTGACAAAAGGCCGTGTACAAAAGATCACGAGCTTCTTTGCCATCTTTTGGCTGACTTAAAACCATATGTGGCATCATTTCCATCATCCGGATATCGAAAACACCCTGATGGGTTTCGCCATCGGCTCCCACTAAACCGGCGCGATCCACACCAATCACAATGGGAAGATCCATTCGTGAAGCATCATGCAACAAAGAATCAAAAGCTCGTTGAAGAAAGGAAGAATATACGCTCACAAAAGGGCGTATACCACCTTGGGCCATGGCACTGGCCATCGTGATGGCATGCTGCTCAGCAATCCCACAATCAAAAAAACGATCTGGAAACGCTTTTTGAAAACCATACAATTTAGAACCTTGGGCCATGGCCGGCGTAATAGCGACGATCTTTTCATTCTTTTGGGCCAGTTCCATCAAAGCATCCGCCATTAATGCAGACCAAGAATACCCACTCTTCTTCATTTTTCCACTTGCCACATCAAACGGACCCACACCATGCCAATTTCCTTCCATATCAATTTCGGCCAATGGATACCCCTTGCCTTTTTGAGTCAATACATGAACAACGATGGGCCCTTGATGATCCTTGATGGATTCAAACGTTTGGATCAATGCCTTCAAATCATGCCCATTTAAAGGTCCCACATAATCCAAACCACACGACGCAAATAAAGAACGATCCAAGAATCCCTTTTCAAAGCCGGCATTGTTTTCCGAAATCGACATGCGATTATCGTTACAAACAATGATCATCTTCCTTTGTTTCGAACCAATATCCTGCAAAGCTTCAAAAGCCATTCCACCACTTAAGGCTCCATCACCAA
The DNA here is from genome assembly GCF_034090965.1 of Absicoccus sp. Taxonomy (NCBI): domain Bacteria; kingdom Bacillati; phylum Bacillota; class Erysipelotrichia; order Erysipelotrichales; family Erysipelotrichaceae; genus Absicoccus; species Absicoccus sp. Next base: position 34,556 of record NZ_JAXDRQ010000008.1, read on the forward strand.
TGATGGCAATGACCTGATGATCTTTGTGTTGCATATCTCGAGCAATGGCCAGACCCAAAGCAGCCGATAAAGACGTTGAAGAATGACCCGCTTCCCAAGGATCATGGATACTTTCTTTTCGTTTTTGAAAACCGGACAATCCATCTTTTTGTCGCAATGTTGAAAATTGATCCATTCGTCCTGTCAAGATCTTATGTGTATACGATTGATGCCCCACATCAAAGATCATCTGATCTTGGGGCGAATGAAACACATAATGCAGAGCAATGGTCAATTCCACCACACCTAAATTGCTGGATAAATGACCACCCGTTTGCGAAATAGATTGAATCAAGAAAGCACGAATGGAAGCAGCTAATTTTTCTAATTCATCCAAAGATAACGATTGTATATGATTTGTTTTCATAGGCTCTCCTTTAAATGTTATAACATTTTAAAGCTTTTCTATTATACTACAGAAATTGATATAATTGAAATGGTGATACAAATGAAATGGAAACACTTATTCCCCACTCGAATCTTAAATCGTGGTAAATCCTATTTTTACTCTGGTCAAGTCTATGACTTAAAAAAAGAAGGTCATACATTGCGTGCCAAAGTCGATGGCTATAATACGTATTTTGTGACCATTCAATTCAATGAAGACGAACAATCTTTTCTGCATATGGACTGTAGCTGTCCCTTTGCGGAAGACCACAATTATTGTAAACACGAAGCCGCTGTACTTTTTGCCTATGAAGACCAATTACGGACCCAGTCCACCGAAAAGGAATTAGAAAAATTCCAAGTACAGATCTTGCCTCAAATTAAAGAAGCCTTTTCCAAAAAAGACTATTTTTTTAATATGGGACAAATATTAAATTCCCTTCCGATTCGTTATGCTACATGGCAAAAAGGGGTACAATTGGCCAATGATCATTCGATGACCATTGATGAACCCCGACTCGCCATCAGTGAATGGTCCCATGAAGATCAAACTCAATATTTGGTAGTACAAAGCTACTATAAGAATCACATGAGTGCCTATCTCGAATTACGACATAATGAAGTAAAACGCCTAAATTGTCGTAGTTTTGATTGCCACAACAATTATGACACGTTCTATAACCATACCCGGCCCATTTGTGAGCACGAAGCCGCCCTCTTGTACTTGACCATGCAATATATACTGAAACAAAATCCTGGAGATCAAACCGATCGCAATGGTTTTGCCTTTTTAGCGGCTTTTCATCAAACCCCCAAAACGACAAATTTAGATCAACATTTAAAATTAGTTCCCCATTTAAATATAGACATGGATTCCCTATCCTTTTCGGTTTGGATGGGAAACCAACGTATGTATAAGGTCCGGTCGATTTCCAGTTTTATCCATGACCTACATACCCAATCTCCTTATGTGATCAGTAAAAAAACACAATTTCGATTTGATAAACAAAGCTTCGATCCCGAATATCTTTCTTTATTGGAATTGATGGAAGCAAAAGTTATCGAACGAGAAAACACGCCCGTTCGCTATGGGTATGAACCTTTGCATATTGGTGCGGAAATTGATCTTTCCGGACAAACGATTGATGCTTTTTATGAAATTATCCAAACCATTCCAGCAGAATATGAAAAAAAGCCCATTCAAACCAAATCCACGAATTTGGATATTTCCTTTACGGTAAAACCATTGATACAAAATCAATTCACC